>NZ_JBHVKJ010000074.1:0-24279 GCF_042798275.1 Nocardioides sp. NPDC057767
GACCGCGGGGTCTCGGCGGCGGGCGCTGGTGCTGTCAGAGTCATCGGCTCACTTCGACGTAGTCGGTCGGAACGGTGCTATTTCGAGAAGTCGGGAAGCAGGTCGGCGAAGGCCGTGTCCAGCGTGGCCAGGCCCTTGTCGAGGGTCTCGGCGCCGGAGGCGATCTTCGGGAGCTCCTGGTCCATCGGACCCCACAGCGAGGAGTACTCCGGCAGCTCCGGCCGCGGCTGCGCCGCCGGGAGCACGGTCTGGAACCCGGCGATGCCCGGGTCGGCCTTGACCTCGTCGGTGTAGGCGTCGTCGCGGGTCGGGAGCGTGGAGTTCTTCAGCGCGATCTGGGCCTGGGCGTCGGCCGAGGTCATGAACTTCACGAACTTCGCCGAGGCCTCCTGGTGCTCCTCGTCCGAGCCGGCGTAGATCGACAGGTTGTGACCGCCGGTCGGGGCGCCGGCCTCGCCGGTCGAGCCGGCCGGGACGGTCGCGATGCCGAGGTTGTTCTTGTCCTGGAACGCCGAGCCCTTGTAGAAGTTCGTGATCTCCCAGGGGCCCTGGATGATCGCGGCGACCTTGCCGTTGACGAAGGCGTCCTGGATGTGGGCGTACGCGTCAGCGGTGGTGTCCGCCTTGTGCAGGCCCTCGCCGTCGAACAGTCCCTGCCAGGTGGTCAGGCCCTTCTTGGCCTCCGGGGAGGTGATCGTGATCTTCTGGGCCTCGGCGTCGACCATGTTGGTGCCCTCGCCGTAGAGGAACGGGGTGGCGTAGTAGGCCGAGGTCGAGCCCCAGTAGCCGTCGACGCCGGTCTTGGCCTTGATCGTCGCGGCGTCCTTCTTGAGGTCGTCCCAGGTGGCGGGCGCCTCGGTGATGCCGGCCTTCTCGAAGAGCGCCTTGTTGTAGACCAGCGCGAGGGTGTCGGTGACGAACGGCACGCCGTAGGTCTTGCCGTCGAACTCCGCCTGCTTGATCAGGTTGGGCTGGAAGGCGTCCTTCTCCTCGAGCGCCTCGGTGTCGTCGAGGGGAGCGAGGAAGCCCTTCTGGGCGAACGCGGGGGTCCAGCCGACCTCGGCACGGAGGACGTCGGGGGCGCCGCTGGCGCCGGCCGCGGTGTCGAACTTGTTCTGCGCCTGGTCGAACGGCACGTTGACGTACTTGACCTTGATGTCCGGGTTGGCCTTCTCGAAGTCCTTGACGAGGGCCTTGTAGGTCGGGGCCTCGTTGGTCGCGTTCGAGGTGTCCCACCAGGTGATGGTGACCGGGCCGTCGCTGCTGTCGCCGCTGCTACCGCCACATGCCGTTGCCGCGAGGACGAGCGATGCCGCCACTGCGGTGGCCACGATGCCACGTCGCATGAGTTCTCCTTCGATATGGGGCCGGGCGAGGAATCCGCCCGGTGGTGTGACGAAGGTAACCCCGCGTCGAGGAGAATGTAAGAGCCTTTCAGCAAAAGTTGCAAACTTGCTGAAAGTTCTTGCAGGGCATGTGGTGAGGGGGCATGATGTGACCGTGCCCATAACACCAGCCTCCGCCCGTCTTGCTGACATCGCGGCCCATGCGGGCGTCAGTGAGGCGACGGTCAGTCGCGTCCTCAACGGTAAGCCGGGTGTCGCCGCGGCGACGCGCGAGGCGGTGCTGGCGGCGATCGACGTCCACGGCTACGAGCGCCCGGTGAAGCTGCGGCAGCGCAGCGAGGGCCTGGTCGGGCTGATCACCCCCGAGCTCGACAACCCGATCTTCCCGGCGCTCGCGCAGGTCATCGCGCAGGGGCTGACCCGGCAGGGCTACACCCCGGTGCTCGCGACCCAGACCCCCGGCGGCTCGACCGAGGACGAGCTCACCGAGATGCTCGTCGACCGCGGCGTCACCGGGATCATCTTCGTCTCCGGTCTGCACGCGGACACCACCGCGGACATGACCCGCTACGAGAAGCTCCGCGCCCAGGGTGTCCCGTACGTCCTCCTCGACGGGTTCAGCCCCGACATCAAGGCGCCGTTCATCTCGCCCGACGACCGCGAGGCGATGCAGCTGGCGGTCACCCACCTGGCCACGCTCGGCCACACCAAGATCGGCCTGGCCGTCGGCCCCCGCCGCTTCGTGCCGGTCCAGCGCAAGATCGAGGGCTTCGTGGCGACCATGGTCGACCGCTTCGGCCTCAGCGCCGAGGAGGTCGAGAAGAGCCACATCCGCGACTCGCTCTTCACCCTCGAGGGCGGCCAGGCCGCGGCCTCCGCACTCCTGGACGAGGGCTTCACCGCGATCGTCTGCGCCAGCGACATGATGGCGCTCGGCGCCATCCGTGCCGCTCGCTCGCGCGGCCTGCAGGTCCCCGAGGACGTCTCCATCGTCGGCTACGACGACTCCCAGCTCATCGCCTTCACCGACCCGCCGCTGACCACGGTGCGCAAGCCCGTCCCCGCGATGGGCCAGGCCGCGGTCCGCGCCATCCTCGACGAGATCGCCGGCACCGGCGCACCGCACTCGGAGTTCGTCTTCCACCCCGAGCTCGTCGTTCGCGGCTCCACCGCGTCCGGCCCGCGCGTCAACCCCTGACCCCCGGGGAGGGACCGGCGCGCGGCTGGCAGGATGGGCGCGTGACGATTGTGGCTGCTGCTGACGGTTCGGCGCTCGGAAACCCGGGTCCCGCGGGGTGGGGTTGGTACGTGGACGAGTCCACCTGGGCATGCGGCGGCTGGCCCCACGGGACCAACAACCAGGGCGAGCTGACCGCCGTCCTCGACCTGCTGCAGCAGACGGCCCACACCGGCGAGCCCCTGCTCGTCTACTGCGATTCCAAGTACGTCATCAACTCGGTCACCAAGTGGATGGCGGGCTGGAAGCGCAAGGGCTGGAAGAAGGCCGACGGCAAGCCCGTCCTCAACGTCGAGATCATGAAGGAGCTCGACGCGGCGATGCAGGGCCGCGACGTACGTTTCGAGTGGATCAAGGGCCACTCCGGACACCCGCTCAACGAGGCCGCCGACCGGCTCGCGAACGGTGCCGCGCTGGCCTATCAGGCGGGGCGTACGCCAGAGCCCGGCCCGGGCTTCGCGGGTGCCGTCGAGGCGCCCGCGATCGCTCCCCAGGTCGCGCGACCGGAGCCGGACCAGCCGGACGAGCCGGACGACCTGCTCGGCCTGCTGAGCTCCGAAGCGCCCGCGACCGAGGAGCCTGCAGCGTACTCCTTCTCCGCAGAGCAGAGCCGGATCGACCCCGACTGGGTGCACCGGATGCTGGCGCGGTCCTACTGGGCGAGCGACCGCACCCGAGAGGTGCAGGACGCGGCCAACAAGGGGTCCCGTTGCTACGGCGTCTACGACGCGGCGGGCAACCAGGTCGCCTTCGCCCGCGTGGTCAGCGACTTCGCCGACTTCGCCTGGCTGTGCGACGTGATCGTCGACCCGGGCGTACGCGGCCAGGGGATCGGCAAGCTGCTGATCGAGGGCGTCGTCGCCGACCTCGAGCCCTACCGCATCCGCCGCACGCTGCTCGCCACCGAGGACGCCCACGGGCTCTACTCGAAGTACGGCTGGGAGCCGCTGCCCGCGCCCGAGCGCTGGATGATCCGCAACGTCTAGGGCGTGGCCTCCGTGGTGGAGGGCACCGCGGCCGGGGCGATGTCGCGCCGTCGGCCCACCGCGACCACACCCCATGCGACCAGGGTGAAGGCCGCGGCGATTCCGGCGACGTAGAAGGCGACGACGAGATAGCCGCCCTGGACGTGCGGGTTGAGGAACGGGTAGGGATACCACCATCCGTCCCCGGTGAGCGGCGAGACCACGAGCTCGCCGCGCACCAGCGTGTAGACCACCCAGAGGATCGGCCACGAGATGACGACCACGACCGTACGCCACGGGAGTCGGCGGCGCGGGGGCGCGAAGAGCAGGTCGGCGACGAGGAAGATCGGCCCGATGAGGTGCAGCACCTCGTTGGCCCACGGTGTCGCGGCCAGCGCGATCCCGCGCAGCAGCAGGTTGTAGACGATCCCGGTGATGGTCATGAATGTCGTGGCGGCGACGAGCAGGACGGCGATCCACACCGGCTCCTGACCGGACCTGGTCAGCGCCCAGACCGCGCCGGCCACGAGCGCAGCCGCGGCGAAGAGGTTCGACTCGATCGTGAAGTAGCTGAAGAAGTTCACCAGGACCGTCGCTGTGCTGGAGCCCTCGGCGGGCACCGTGCGCAGGGCGTTGCGGAACTCGGCCAGGACGGCCGCGAGGATGAGCGCCGCCATGGCCAGGCGCAGGATCGACCAGGTCTTCGTCACGAACTCACCGTAAGGCCGCGGCGTGCCGATCGTGGTGAGAATTCGAGGTGAGCCGCATCGTGTCCCGTGCTAACCTCGCCGCGATCGTGATCCGACGGCAGGAGGTGAGTCCCGTGTACGCAACGTCCACAGCGGGTGCTCCCCGCCGCCCACGATCGCGCGGCTGAGCCCAGTCCGGGCCGGCCACCGGGAGCGCCTGCGGAAACGCTTCGAAAGGCGACTCCCATGAGCACGACTTCTTCTTCGCGACCAGCCTTCGCCGACAAGCGCGCGTTGGTCCTCGGCGGTGGCGGATCGGCAGGCAACGCCTGGCTGATCGGCGTCGTCGCCGGCCTGTGCGACGGTGGGCTGGATGTGACCGGGGCCGATCTGGTCATCGGCACCTCGGCCGGCGCGACGGCCACGGCGCAGCTCGGCGGTGCGAGCCCGGCCGACCTGCTGGCCGCCGTCCTCTCGACGCCGATCTCCCAGGTTCCGTCAGGGCAGCGTGGCCCCATCTCCTTGGCACACCTCGAGCGGATCGACGCCGTCATCGCGGCATCGGCCGACCTGCCCGACATGCGGCGCCGGATCGGCGCGGACGCGATCGAGCTCGCCGTGGCCGCGGGTGCGGCGGGGCGGGAGCGCTGGCGCGCGACCGTCGCGGCCAGGCTGCCGAGCCCGCACTGGCCGGGGAGCAACGTGCTCCTCACCGTGGTTGACGCCGACACCGGCGAGCCCGTCGAGCTCGACCGCGACAGCGGCGTCGACCTGGTCGACGCCGTGGCCGCCAGCTGCGCGGGCGGTCCTGCGTACGCGATCGACGGGCGTCACTACGTCGACGGCGGCTACCGACGCTCGAGCGAGAACGCCGACCTGGCGGCGGGACACGGGCGCGTGCTCGTGCTCTCGCCCCTGGGCGGCCGGACCCGGCATCCGACGCGATGGCGCAGCGACCTCGCGGCGCAGGTCGAGGAGCTGCGGGCGGGCGGCAGCACCGTCACGACGGTTCTCCCCGACGCCGACTCGCTCGAGGCGTTCGGTGACAACATGATGAACCCCTCGACCCGGCCCGCGGCCGCCCGCGCCGGCCACTGCCAGGGCCTACGCCTGGCTGCAGAGATCGCGGGGTTCTGGCGCCGATGAGGGTGGCCGCGGCGTAGATTTCCTGTCGCAGGAGGGCGAGGGCAGGTCGAGACGGCGACACGCCCGCCTCGTGGAGAGGGACCGAAGGTGGGCACGACCGGGGTCGTCGGCGGTGGGATCGTCGGCATGGCGGTGGCGCGGGAGATCCTGCGCCGCCGCCCCGCCGAGACGGTGATCGTCTTCGAGAAGGAGCGCACGCTCGGCGCTCATCAGACCGGCCACAACTCCGGTGTGGTCCATGCCGGCATCTACTACCGGCCCGGCAGCCTCAAGGCCCGGCTCTGCACCCGCGGCCGCGACCTGCTCAAGGACTTCGCGGCCGAGCACCGGATCCCGCTCGAGGAGCGCGGCAAGCTCGTCGTCGCGGTGGCGGAATCAGAGATGGGTCGCTTCGACGCGCTGGAGAAGACGGCCACCGAGAACGGTGTGCCCGGCCTGAGGCGAGTCGGACCCGAGGAGATGAAGGAGATCGAGCCGTACGCCGCGGGGCTGGCCGCGCTGCACTCGCCGCACACCGCGATCACCGACTACGTCGCCGTGACCGAGGCGCTGGGCCGGGGCATCGCCGAGGCCGGGGGAGAGGTACGCCTCGGCGAGGAGGTCACCGGCATCCACCGCGTCCCCGGCGGGATCGAGGTGGCGACGCCCACCGGCCGGACCCGGGTCGACCATCTGGTCGTCTGCGGAGGCCTGGAGTCCGACCGGCTCGGTGAGCTGACCGGCGGGCCGAAGGCGCCCCGGATCATCCCGTTCCGTGGTGAGTACATGCAGGTCAGCGCGGCGAAGCGTGATCTCGTCCGAGGCATGGTCTATCCCGTCCCCGACCCGCGCTACCCGTTCCTCGGCGTGCACTTCACCCGCCGCGTCGGCGGCGGCCTCGAGGTCGGCCCCAACGCCTTCCTCGCGCTCAGCCGCAGGCGCTACGGCCGCGCGTCGCTGACACCGCGCGACCTGGTCGACACGCTGGCGTGGCCGGGGTTCTGGCGGTTCGCCGCCGAGCACTGGCGTACCGGTTTCACGGAGCTTCGCGGCGTACTGTCCACACAGGCCTACATGCGCGAGGCGCAGCGCTACGTGCCCGAGATCGGTGCCGCGGACGTCGAGCGGGCCGGCCTCGGGCTGCGGGCCCAGGCCGTCGAGCGCGACGGCTCGCTGGTCGACGACTTCGTCATCCACCACGCCGACGGCATCACCTCAGTGCGCAACGCGCCGAGTCCGGCTGCGACCTCCAGCCTGGCGATCGCCGAGTACGTCGTGGACCGGATGTCCTAGCCGCGTGTGGGCCCGATGTGGCTCAGTCGACCTGCTCGCCGGCGGGCCAGTCGGCGGGGTAGTCCTGGGCGACGCGGTCGTGCTCCTTGGTGAGCTTCTTGCGGGCCTTGGCCGAGATGCGGTCGCCGAAGACGGTGCCGTTGGTGTGGTCGGTCTCGTGCTGGAGGCAGCGGGCCAGGAGGCCGTTGCCCTCGAAGTGGACCGGCTCTCCGTCGAGGCCGACGCCGTCGACGGCGGCCCAGTCCGGACGACCGCAGTCGACGAAGGCGCCGGGGAAGGAGAGGCAGCCCTCCAGGTCGACGTCGAGGTGACGGTCGTCGCCCTCGGGCAGGGTCAGGACCGGGTTGCAGACGACGCCGACGGTCCGGCGGCCGGTGGCGTCGGGACAGTCGAAGACGAAGATGGCGACGTCCTCGCCGATCTGGTCGGCGGCCAGCCCGACACCCTCTGCGGCGTACATCGTCGCGACCATGTCGGCGGCCAGCTCCGTGAGGGCGGCGTCGAAGACCTCGACCTGCTTCTTCGGCCGGTGCATGACCGGGGTGCCCCAGCGCGTGATCGGCCGCACCCTCCCGCCCTCGGGCAGGGCGCCGTGGGGCGCGAGCGGCGAAGCGGATTCGAGCGAGGAGTCGGCCATGTGCCAACCCTATAAACAAGCGCTGGATGGTTTGTTACCGCCATCACCCGCGACGAGTGTAGACCGCGTTGTAACTCCCAGTTACAGTTCTACCCATGAGTATCCTCCAAGGCCTACGTGGCGGGAACGCGAACGGCGTCCCGTCCGGCGAGTCGCGTGATCCGATCGGGTTCGCCGTGACCGGTCTGCGCAAGCTCTCGCAGAGTCCTGTGCTCGACCGGCTCGGTGTCCGCAAGCAGACCGAGCAGGTCGTCTTCACGGTGACCCGCAGCGGGTTCAAGACGATGGCGGCGACCAGCCGCGCGTTCAAGAAGAAGGGCAAGCAGGGCGCCCCCGGCGTCCGCGTGCCCAACGCCATCCCCAAGGGCGTCTTCGACCTGACCCCGACCGAGGACGAGCAGATGCTCGTCGATGTCGTCACCGAGTTCGCGGCGGAGGTCGTGCGTCCCGCGGCGGCCGAGGCCGACGAGGCCTGTGCCGCACCCGAGGACCTGCTCAAGTCGAGCCTGGAGATCGGGCTGCCGATCCTGGGTGTCCCCGAGGAGCTCGGTGGCATCTCCGAGACCCGCTCCGCGGTCGCCGGCACGCTGGTCGCCGAGGCGCTCGCCAAGGGTGACCTCGGTCTGGCCGTCGCCGCGCTCGCGCCCGGCTCGGTCGCGACCGCGCTCGGCCTGTGGGGCACCGACGAGCAGCAGCAGACCTACCTGCCCGCCTTCACCGAGGGATCGGTTCCGGCCGCCGCGTTCGCGCTCAACGAGGACAAGGTCCTCTTCGACGTGCTCTCCCCGGCGACGACGGCGACGAAGACGGCCGACGGCTACACGATCAACGGCGCCAAGTCGCTGGTGGCCCGTGGTGCCGAGGCCGAGCTCTTCGTGGTCGGTGCCGCCCTGGACGGCAAACCGGTCCTGTTCCTCATCGAGTCCTCGACCGACGGGCTGACCATCGAGTCCGAGCCGGCGATGGGCGTCCGCGCCGCCTCGCTCACCAAGCTCACCCTGACCGACGTGAAGGTCCCCGCGAGCGCCGTCCTTGGCGAGACCGACGGCTCGACCTACACCGAGGCCGTGCGGCTCTCCCGCCTCGCCTGGTGTGCCCTGTCGATCGGTGTCGGCCAGGCCGTCCTCGACTACGTGACGCCCTACGTCAAGGAGCGCGAGGCCTTCGGCGAGCCGATCGCCCACCGTCAGTCGGTGGCGTTCATGGTCGCCAACATCGCGATCGAGCTGCAGGCGATGCGCCTGGTGACCTACAAGGCGGCCAGCCGGGTGGCGCAGGGCATCGATGCGTCCCGGGAGATCGCCCTCGCCCGCAAGCTGTGTGCCGACAAGGGCATGCAGATCGGCCTCGACGGCGTCCAGCTGCTCGGTGGTCACGGCTTCGTCAAGGAGCACCCGGTGGAGCGGTGGTACCGCGACCTGCGTGCGATCGGGATCATGGAAGGCACGGTGCTGGTCTGATGGCCATCAATCTGGAAGACCCCAAGAAGCTCAAGCCGCTGCGCGAGCAGGTCCACCAGGTCGCGATGAACATGCTGCGACCGATCTCGCGCAAGTACGACAAGGCCGAGCACGAATACCCCACCGAGCTCGACATGCTCGCCGCCATGGCCGACGGCCTGGCCGAGTCCGGTCAGGGCGAGGGCGCGGGGGCCACCGGCGTACGCCGTGACTCCAAGCCCGACGACGGCAAGGTCAAGAACGGCGCCAACATGTCCTCGGTCCTCTCCGTCTCGGAGATGTGCTGGGGCGATGTCGGGCTGACGCTCGCGATGCCGCGCCAGGGCCTGGGCAACTCGGCCATCGCGTCGGTCGCCAACGACGAGCAGCACGAGCGTTTCGACGGCATCTGGGCGTCGATGGCGATCACCGAGCCCGGCACCGGCTCCGACTCGGCCAACATCAAGACCACCGCCACCCTCGACGGCGACCACTACGTGCTCAACGGCGAGAAGATCTTCGTCACCTCCGGGGACCGCTCCGACGCGGTCGTGGTGTGGGCGACGCTCGACAAGGAGCTCGGCAAGGCGGCGATCAAGTCGTTCGTGGTCGAGAAGGGCACGCCCGGGATGAAGGTCGAGCGTCTCGAGCACAAGCTCGGGATCAAGGCCTCCGACACCGCCACGATCACCTTCACCGACTGCCGGGTGCCTGCCGAGAACCTGCTCGGGAGCCCCGAGGTCAACGTCAAGGAGGGCTTCGCCGGCGCGATGGCCACCTTCGACAACACCCGTCCGCTGGTGGCCTCGATGGCGGTCGGCTGCGCCCGGGCCGCGCTCGACTACACCCGCGACCTGCTCGAGAAGGCCGGCGTGGAGATCGACTACGACCGTCCGGCTCACCTGCAGTCGGCGGCCGCGGCGAAGTTCATCCAGCTCGAGTCGGACTACGAGGGCGCCTACCTGCTGATGCTCCAGGCCGCCTGGATGGCCGACAACCGTCAGCCGAACTCCAAGGAGGCCTCGATGGCCAAGGCCAAGGCCGGCCGGATGGGCTCCGACGTGACCCTGTCCTGCGTCGAGCTGGCCGGCACCATCGGCTACTCCGAGGGTGAGCTGCTGGAGAAGTGGGCCCGCGACTCGAAGATCCTCGACATCTTCGAGGGCACCCAGCAGATCCAGCAGCTGATCGTGGCTCGCCGGGTCCTGGGGCTCTCTTCCGCAGAGCTCAAGTAGAACCCGGGCCGAGTCGGCCCGTCTTGACCAGATTCCATGCCGAGTCGGCCCGTCATGACGAGCCGACTCGGCGTCTGGTTCTCGGGGTGACGGTAGGGTCACCGGCCGTGAGCGTACTCGTGGTGTCGGCGACCAAGGCCGAGGCGGCCCATGTTCCTTCCGGTCTCAAGGTGGTGATCACCGGGATGGGGAAGGTGGCGTCCGCCTCGGCCGTCTCGCGTGTGCTGGCGGCCGACAAGACCATCCGGCAGGTCGTCAACATCGGTTCCTGCGGTGCGCTGCGCGACGGCCACGCCGGGATCTACGAGGTCGGGACGGTGCTCAACCACGACTTCTCCTCCGCCGCGATCCGGGCGCTGGGTCACCCGGTCGAGGACGCCTTGGAGGTCGGGGAGTCGGAGATCGTCTGCGCCACCGGTGACCTGTTCGTCACCGACACCGTCGTACGCGCCGAGCTGGCGCAGCGGGCCCACCTGGTCGACATGGAGGCCTTCGCCGTCGCCTGGGCGGCCCGCGAGGCCGGCGTTCCTGCGCGGATCGTGAAGCATGTCTCCGACAACGCCGACGAGACCGCCCTCGACTGGGCCAACGTCGTCGACCGCTCGGCCCGTGATCTCGGAGCCTGGCTCGCCGCGAACGTGTGACGTGCGCCCCTGTCTTGGCGTGTCGGAGCGACCCGATGCCGGGACCTACTCGCTGGTAGCACCACAATCCAGCTGTGGACGCGATGCAATCGGGAGTGGTGGAGCTGCTGCGTTCCCGCCTCGGCGGGAACGGTCGGAACAAGAGTGACGAGGCGACCCTCGCCCTCGTGATCGAGGGCGGCGGCATGCGCGGCATGCTGTCGGCGACGATGGCCTCGGTGCTCGCCGACCACGGCCTCGTGGATGCGGTCGACCTCGTGGTCGGCACCTCCGCGGGCGCTGCCAACGCGACTGCGGTGGCGGCGGGGACGATCGGGGCCTTCAGCGAGTCGTACGCCTCGGTGTTCGCCTCGCCCGAGTACATCGGCGCCGGGCGGATGCTGCGGCGCAAGTCGATGGTCGACACCCGGGGGATCACCACCCGGTCCTCGGAGCTGTTCGAGTGGTCGCTGGCGCTGCGTGAGGGCGCGCCCCGCCTGGCGGCCGTGGCGACCGACGTGGTGACCGCGAAGTCCGTCCCCCTCACCGACTTCACCGACGCCACCGACCTCGCGAACTCGGTGATTGCCTCCAGCCAGCTGCCCCTGGCCGGCGGCCTCCCGGTGACCGTACGCGGCCGCCGCTGGCTCGACGGCGGACTGATCGAGGCGGTGCCGGTCGCCTCGGCGGCGGCGCTCGGCGCGACGCACGCGATCGTGCTGGTCACCCGGCCGTTCGGCACGGCGCCCAGCTATGGTCCGGCCGACCGGGTGATCGAGCGCTACCTGCGCCGGGTGAACCCGGAGCTCGGTGATCTCTACCGCAGCCGGCCGGAGCGCTACCGCAGCACGGTCGCGGAGATGAGGGCCGGCAGCCACGCCGGTGTGCACACGCTGACGTTCGCGCCTGATGCGGGCGACCCGATCCCAGGTCGCACCGAGACCGACGTCGAGCTGTTGCGGGCCGCGCGTGAGGCGGCGATCGCCACCGCGACCCGGATGCTCGCCGAGGTGGGCCTGGTCTGAGGGTTCGGCTCTACGCCGGGGACCAGGTCGCGCCGGCCGACGGGCTGGCGATCAGGTGCCCCGGGGCGCCGTAGCCGGCCTCGGCGAAGGCCTTGTCGATGGCCGCGCTGACCGACTCCACGGCCGCAGCGGGGAGGATCGAGACCATCGAGCCACCGAACCCGCCGCCGGTCATCCGGGCGCCGTCGGCACCAGCGCCGACCGCGGTCGCGACGGCGAGGTCGAGCTCGGGCACCGAGATCTCGAAGTCGTCGCGCATCGAGGCGTGCGAGGCGGCGAAGAGCTCACCGATCGCGGTCCAGTCGCCGGCGCCCAGGGCGGCCACCGTCGGCTCGACCCGGGCGATCTCGGTGACGATGTGGCGGGCCCGGCGGCGTACGACGTCGTCGCCGAGGGTCTCCACCTGCTCCAGGGTGGCCTCGCGCAGCGAGCGCAGCCCGAGGTCGGCGGCGGCCTTCTCGCACTGGGCGCGCCGCGAGGCGTAGCCGCCGTCGGTGAGCTGGTGCTTGACCCGGGTGTCGGTGACCAGGATGGTGCGCCCGCCCAGGGCCAGCGGGACGCTGCGGTGCTCGCCGGACTCGAAGTCGATCAGCAGGGCGCCCCCGGACTCGGCGAAGACCGCGACCGACTGGTCCATGCCGCCGGTCGGCGCGTTGGCGACCTCGGTCTCGGCCCGGATCCCGGCGGCGACGACGGCCCGTCGTAGGTCCTCGTCGAGAACCCGGCCGGCCACGCCGAGTGCCGCCATCGCGGTGGCGCATTCGACCGAGGCCGACGAGGACAGCCCCGCGCCGAGCGGGACCGACGACTCCAGGTGCATGTCCAGGCCGCCGGTCACGAGGCCGGCCTCCCGCAGGGTCCACAGCACCCCCGCGACGTACGCGGCCCAGCCCTCGATCTCAGGTCCGAGCTCGTCGATGTGGCCGGTGAACGGCTTCGGCTCCTGGGCCGAGGCGATCCGGATGACGCCGTCGGTGCGCGGTGCGGCCGCGGCGTAGGTGGCGTGGGGGAGCGCCACCGGCAGCACCAGCCCGGCGTTGTAGTCGGTGTGCTCGCCGATCAGGTTGACCCGGCCCGGCGCCCTCCCGACCACCGTGGCCTCCGTGCCGAAGGTGGTGTGCAGCGCCTCGGTCGCGCGCGCGGTGAGGTCGGTCGGTTCGAGCATGCCGCAAAGTCTGCCCGGTGGCTTCCGGAAGACCTCACCCGGGTGCTCTCAGCGGCGTGAGGAGTTGCGCGAGCGGCCGCGGACGATGCCGATGAAGGTCTGCACACGCTCGTCGTCGTTGTCGATCAGCCAGGCCAGGCCGACCGTGGTGGGCTCGATCCCGGCGACCGGACGGAAGACGGCGTCCTTGCGGTGGTAGAGCCGGGCGATCGACATCGGCACGATCGCCACGCCGGTGCCGGCGGCGACCGTCTCGACGGCGTCCTTCTCGCTCATCGGCGGCCACGCCAGCTGCTCGGCGCCGGGTGTCCAGCCCCCGCGCTCGGGGATCACCAGCTGCTCCTCGTCGAGGTCGTCGAGGGTGACCTCCTCGAGCAGGGAGAGCAGGTGCTCGTGGCCCATCACCGCGACCGGCTGCTCCTCGTAGAGCGGGATGCAGTGGAGCCCGTCGCGGTCCACGGGGAGACGTACGAGACACATGTCCAGCTCGCCCGCGCGCAGCAGCCGCTCCTGCTCCTCCTCGGTGACCGGAACCAGCTCGAGGCGCTCCCGGCTGCGGTCACGCCAGATCCGGGCCCACTTGTCGGGGGTGGCTCCGGTGACGAAGCCGACGGTGAAGGTCACCGTCGCATCCTCCCATCATCCTGCGCAGAATCCCGCGACGGATCGGGCGCCGATATCCCGCGCAGAAGAACGCCGCGTTCTCTACCAGCCTCAAGTTTCTATCGAGTGACAGTTTTGCTAAGGTCGAAGACGTCAGCCGAGACCGGCTGCCGGACGAGGGAGCCGTACCCGGAAGCGCGACAAGACGGCCGTCTGGAGTGGTCATGTCCTGGCTTTTTCTTGTTGGATCCGGCGTCCTCGAAGCCGTGTGGGCGCTCGCTCTGGGTCGCACCGAGGGCTTCTCCCGGCTGGTGCCGTCGGTCGTGTTCGGCATCGCCCTGCTCGGGAGCCTGGTGGGGCTCGCGATGGCCATGCGCACCCTGCCGATCGGCACCGCCTATGCCGTGTGGGTGGGGATCGGTGCTGC
The DNA here is from genome assembly GCF_042798275.1 of Nocardioides sp. NPDC057767. Taxonomy (NCBI): domain Bacteria; kingdom Bacillati; phylum Actinomycetota; class Actinomycetes; order Propionibacteriales; family Nocardioidaceae; genus Nocardioides; species Nocardioides sp. NPDC057767. Next base: position 13,810 of record NZ_JBHVKJ010000074.1, read on the forward strand.
GCTCACCGTCGGCTACTCGATGGTGGCGGGGGAGGAGGCGATCAGCCCCGTACGTGTCGTGCTGATCATCGCGCTCGTCGGCTGTGTCGTCGGCCTCAAGCTCACGCACTGACCGGTTTGCGGGCAGACACGTCCTCCAGCGCTTGACTCTTTCGATATGAGTGCGAAACTTGCCCTCTCCAACCTTATCTATCGTGCGACAGAAAAAGGCGATGCCACGGTGTCACAGATCTCGCCGCGTCCGGGTCGCGGCCGTCCACGGCTGCTTCCGGGCAAGATTGCGGCGAACCCCCGAGATCAGATCCTCGCTGCCGCCGCGGAGCTCTTCGTGGGCCGCGGCTATGCCGGCACAACCACCCGAGAGATCGCGGAGGGTGCCGGGCTGAGACAGGCCTCCATCTACTACCACTTCGGCAGCAAGGAGGAGATCCTCGCGGTGCTGCTCGAGCGCTCGGTCCAGGACCGGGTCGAGCAGGCCGGGAAGGTCGAGGCCGGGATGGGGGCGGTCACCCCGGACGTCGGCCTCTACGCCCTCGCCGTCAGCGACATGAGCGCGCTGGTTGCGATGCCCTACAACATCGGCATGCTCTACCGGCTCCCCGACGTCATCGCCTCACCGGTCTACGACCGCTACGGCCATCTCCGCGACGAGCTGGTCGCCGGCTACGGACGGGTCGCGCAGCGGGCCGCGGGCGCGAAGGTCTCGGCGAGCAGCGGCGAGCCGGGGCTCGGCGAGCTGCTCGTGCAGATGGTCGAGAGCGTGGTCAGCCTCCGCCGCGACGACCGGGTCGGCAGCACGACCGTCGCCACGATCGCCTCGGCCTGCCTGAGGCTGTGCGGCGTCGCCGAGGACGCGATCGAGCAGGCGCGCGAAGCGGCCCTCGCCGCGCTCGCCCACACCTGACCCGGCCGGTCTGGCCTGACCGATCGGACCTGGCCTCAGCGGGTCGTGCTCAGTGCATCCCCGGCTCGTGGGCCAGGTGGGTCTCGGGCTCGAGCTGGAAGGTGGAGTGCTCGACGTCGAAGTGCCCGGCCAGGCAGGCCTGGACCCGGTCGAGGACCTTCGGGGCGCTGCCGTCGAGGAAGCATTCGGGGCGCAGGGTCAGGTGGGCGGAGACGGTCGGCAGGCCGGAGGTCACCGTCCAGGCGTGCAGGTCGTGCACCTCGACCACGTCCTCGACCTCGAGCAGGTGCTGACGCAGGTCCTCGACGACGACCTCCCCCGGCGCACCCTCCAGCAGGATGCGACCGCTGTCGCGGAGCAGCCGGACACCTGCGTACGTCATCAGGGCGACGACCACGAGCGAGGCCACCGGGTCCGCGCGGGTCCAGCCGGTGAGCAGGATGACGATCGCGGCGACGAGGGTGCCGATGAAGCCGTAGAGGTCGGAGAGGACGTGCTGGTAGGCGCCCTCGACGTTGAGCGAGGTGCGGTTGGCCCGCGCCATCAGAGCGGCGGCGAGGACGTTGACGACGCAGCCGACGACCGCGACGACGAACATCGGCCATCCCTCGGCGTCGGGCGGGTCGATCAGGCGCCTGATCGCCTCCACGCCCACGACCGCGGCGAAGACGAGCAGGGTGATGCCGTTGAGCGCCGCGGAGAGGATCTCGGCGCGCTTCCAGCCGTAGGTCCACTGGCCCTGGGCCGGCCGTGCTGCCAGCCGCATCGCCCACAGCGCCGCCGCGATCGCGCCGACGTCGGTGAGCATGTGGCCGGCGTCGGCCAGCAGCGCGAGCGAGTTGGCGAGGATCGCGACCGTCACCTCGCCGAGCAGGAACACACCCAGGAGCGACATCGCGGCGATCAGGTAGCGCCGGTCCGCCGCAGGAGAGATGTGGTCATGATCATGGCCCATGTTCATCGATCCTAGGCCGGAAATCCGGTTCTCGGCGGAGCCGTCCCGTGGCAAGGTGGCCGGCATGTCGCTCGCCGAGAACTTCCTGTCGCTGCACCTGCCCGGACGCCCGCTGCTGATGCCCAACGCCTGGGACGCCGGCTCGGCGAAGGTCCTGGCCTCGCTCGGCTTCCAGGCGCTGGCCACGACCAGCAGCGGATTCGCCGCGACCCTGGGCCGCCTCGACGGCCAGGTCACCCGGGACGAGGTCATCGCCCATGCGACCGGGCTGGTCGAGGCGGTCGAGGTGCCCGTCTCGGCCGACCTGGAGGCCGGCTTCGCGGCCACCACCGCCGAGGTCGAGGAGACCTTCCGGCTCGCCGTGGCCACCGGGCTGGCCGGCGGGTCGATCGAGGACTACGCCGGCGTCGAGAAGGACATGATCTACCCCGTCGAGGAGGCCGCCGAGCGGGTCGCCGCTGCCGCCGCTGCCGCCGGCGACGGCTTCGTCCTCACCGCCCGCGCGGAGAACCACATCCGCGGCCACGACGATCTCGACGACACCATCGCCCGCCTCCAGGCCTACCAGGAGGCCGGCGCAGACGTGCTCTTCGCGCCGGGCGTGATCGCCGTCGAGGACGTACGCCGCCTGGTCGACTCCGTCGACCGGCCGGTCAACGTCCTGCTGCTGCCGGGAGGGCCGTCGGTCCCGGAGCTGGCCGAGGCGGGCGCCGCCCGCATCTCGGTCGGCGGCGCGTTCGCCTTCGCCGCGCTCGGTGCCGTCAAGCGCGCCGCGGAGGAGCTGCTCGGCGCCGGCACCACCGGCTACTCGGAGCTGGCGGCCGAGGGTGCCAAGGCGTTTCGCAGCGCTGGTTGACTGGCCCCGTGACCGATGAGCTGAGGGTGGTGCGCGCGGGCTTCGCGCCGATCAAGGGGACCAGGCACCTGGCCCACGACCGGGTGGTGCTCGACGCCCAGGGCGCGGTCGGCGACCGCGGGTTCGCGCTGGTGTCGGTCGACCCTGTCGATCCACGTCGCGGCCGGGTGCTGCGCACCGTCCAGAACCCGTCGCTGATCGCGGTGCGGGCGGAGCTGGTCGGTGACCGGCTCGAGGTCGAGCTCCCCGACGGTGAGAAGGTCGCGGCCGAGCCGGTGGCGACGGGCGAGAGCATCGCCTGCGACTACTGGGGCCGCGAGGTCGAGCTGGAGCTGGTCGGCGGACCCCACGGCGAGCTGTTCTCGCGGTGGCTCGACCGGCCGGTGAGGCTGGCCCGTGCCCGGCGCGGTGATGTCGTCTTCGCCGGTGCGGTGTCGATGGTGACCACCGCGTCGCTGGCCGACCTCGCCCGGCAGGCCGGCCAGGACGCCGTGGACGCGGCGCGGTTCCGGCCGACCCTGGTGGTCGAGACCGACGAGCCCTACGCCGAGGACGCCTGGCTCGGCCGTGAGGTCCGGGTCGGCGGGGCCACGCTGCGGGTCGGCGTGCCCATCCCGCGCTGTGCCGTGATCGACAGCCATCCGCAGACGGGGGAACGTGACGTACGCGTGCTGAAGACGCTGGCCTCGCACCGCCCGCTCAACCGGGCCGGCGAGCCCGCGTTCGGTGTCTTCGCCGAGGTCGTCGCGGCCGGCGTCGTGGGCTGACCGCGACCGTCACGGACCACGCACAGGAACGCGCCAGCACGAACTCAGGTGGAGTGCGTACGCTCCTGATGTGGATATGCAATCGCTGTTGTCGCGCGACTCCGTGAAGGTCGCCCTCGTCGTCAACGCCGGCTCGCGCCGGGGACAGGACGCGCTGGCGTCCTCGGAGGAGATGCTGCGATCCGCGGGGATCGAGGACGTGCACTCCTACGCAGTCCACTCGGGGGAGGAGCTGGAGGCCACGCTCGACAAGGTCGCCGCCGAGATGCCTGACCTGCTGGTCATCGGCGGCGGCGACGGCTCGGTGGGTGCCGCCGCCGCCCGGATCGCCGGGAGCGACGTCGTGCTCGCCGTGCTGCCCCTCGGCACCGCCAACGACTTCGCCCGCACGCTCGAGCTCGACCAGGACCCGGAGACCGCTGTCCGGCAGATGCTCGAGGGAAAGATCATCAACGTCGACATCGGCCGGGCCAACGGCCACGCCTACCTCAACGTCGCCTCCTTCGGTCTCTCGGTCGCGGTGACCGAGGCGCTGAACCCTCGCCTGAAGAAGCTGATCGGGCCGGCGGCCTACCCGGTCGCGACGCTGCAGGCCTACCGCCACCACAGGCCGTTCACGGCGCGGCTGGAGTTCCCTGATGGCGACCACGACACGATGGAGCTCGATGACCTGCTCCAGGTCGCGGTCGGCAACGGCCGCCACTACGGCGGCGGCAACACCGTCTCGCCCACGGCCTCGGTCGACGACGACCTGCTCGACGTCTACGCCATCGTCCGCGGCCGGATGCGCGACCACGTCTCGATCGCCCGGCTGCTCAGGAGCGGCCACTTCATCGAGCACGAGCAGGTGCACCACGTGACCACCTCGGCGGTGCGGATCACCACCGACGAGACGATGCCGGTCAACCTCGACGGCGAGATCCTCACCGAGACGCCGACCGACTTCACCCTCGAGAGCAACGCGCTCCACGTCGCGGTGCCGATCCGCAGCCGCGCCGGGCGCCTCGACGGCCCGCCGCCCGACGTCCAGAGCTAGGGTCGACCCGCCCGAGGCACGTCGACCCGGATGGCCAGCAGCCGCGCCTCGGTGCTGGCCTTGCGCGGCTCCTCGAAGAAGTCGGGCGCGGCGCAGGCGTACAGCGTCCTTCCGTCGCTGCCGCCCAGCATGCATGCGAACACGCCGCCGCCCGGCTCGATCTGCTCGAGGATCTCGCCGCCCTCGGCGACCCTGACCAGCCGGCCGAAGACCGCGTCGGCGGTCCAGAGCGCGCCCTCGGCGTCCAGGCAGCAGCCGTCGGGCGCGAGGACGGCATCGCCCATCGCCTCGGCGAACGCGGTGTGCGTGCTGAGCTCACCGAACTTCGCCCAGGTACGCCGGTTGGTCAGCGACCCGTCCTCCGCGATGTCGAAGGCGCTGATCCGGTTGCCGCAGGTCTCGTCGACGACGAGGGTGCCGTCGTCGGTGATCACGCTGCCGTTGGGGAACCACAGGTCGTCGGCGACCTCGGTCACCGTCCCGTCCGGGTCGACCCGCAGCAGCACCGTCGGTGCCACGTCGGCACCGGCCATGATGTCGAAGCCGAAGTTCCCGACGTACGCCCGGCCCTGCTCGTCCACGACCATGTCGTTGAGGTGGTGGCTGACGTGGCCGCTGAGGTCGGCGTGGGTCACCAGCGAGCCGTCGGACTCGCGGCGCAGGATCCGGCGGTCGTTCATCGACACCACCAGCAGATGGCCGTCGGGGAGCCAGCCCAGCCCGGAGGGCTGCCCCGGCACCTCGGCCTCCACCTTCAGGTCCGACCCGTCCTCCCGGGCCGAGTAGACCTTGTAGGAGTAGAAGTCCACGAACCAGATCCGGTCCTCGTGCCAGCGCGGGCACTCCAGATAGTGCAGGTCCGTCACGATGGTGTTGATCTCTCGGGCCATGCCGGGCTCCTCCGGTCGACGGTGACAGGTTTCCTGACCCACCCTGGCGTCTGCGCCCGGGGTTTGTCTCGGCGAACGGAAAATCGTTCGGGCGGCTGGGCCCCTGGCCCTAGCCTCGAACGGTGATCTCCGCGTCTGCTGCCCTCGCCGTCGCGACCATTGCGTTCGGGATGGTCGTCACCCCAGGTCCCAACATGATGTACCTGGTCTCCCGGACCCTGATCCAGGGACGTACGGCCGGCATGGTCTCGCTCGCCGGGGTGGTGACCGGATTCGTGCTGTACGTCCTGGCCACGACGCTCGGTCTGGCGCTGTTGTTCGCGGTGGTTCCGGGTCTGTTCGTGGCGATCAAGATCGCCGGGGTGGCCTACCTGATCTATCTGGCCTGGGGGATGGTCCGCGGCTCCAACCAGGCGCTCACCCCGGACGCCGACCTGCCGAGGCACTCCGCCTGGCGGCTCTACCTCACCGGCCTGACCACGTGCCTGCTCAACCCGAAGATCGCGCTGATGTACGGCGCGCTGCTGCCGCAGTTCGTCCAGGCCGGGAACGGGCCGACCAGCCTGCAGCTGATCGAGCTGGGGCTGGTACAGATCGCGGTCGCGACGGTGGTCAACGCGATGTGGGTGCTCCTCGCCGGGCGCGTCTCCGGCGCGCTCCGCCGCAGCCGCCGCGTCGAGCGCGGGGTGCGCTGGACGGCGGGCGCGCTGCTGACGGGCTTCGCGATCCATCTCGGCTTCTCGCGCGCCTCGGCCTGAGCCGGCGACTCACTCCTCCAGCCGCCAGGCCGCCTTGAGGGAGAGCTGGCCGCCGGTCTGGAGCAGGGCCCGGCTGTAGAGGCGCTCGGCGAGGCGTACGAGGGCGGCGCCGAAGCCGAGGAGCAGAGCCAGGGCGATGACCGGCTCCCACCAGGCCGCGCTGCCGTCGACCAGGCGCATCGGCATGAGCACGGCGGAGAGCGGCGGGACGTACGACCCGATCTGCTCGCCGACACCGTCGAGGTAGAGGGCGCCGAAGAACATCACCATGAGGAGCATCGTGATCGGGGTGGAGGAGGACTGCAGGTCCTCGGTGCGGGAGGCGAGCGCACCCGCCACCGCCCACAGGGTGGAGAGCACCACGAAGCCGATCAGGAAGAAGACCACGAACCAGCCGATCGCGCCGGACAGCGCCGGCAGCGCGAAGCTGAAGTCGGTCAGGCTCAGCCCGACCAGCCCGACGGTCACGTAGATGAGCATCTGCCCGACCGCGATGACGGCGTTGCCGATGATCTTGCCGGCGAGCAGCTGCCGCAGCGGCGATCATCTCCACGATCCGGGACTGCTTCTCCTCCACGACGCTGTTGGCCAGCGTCATCCCGAACATGATCGAGGCGAAGTAGAAGACGATCGCGAGCGCGTAGCCGACGATGTAGCGGATCGCGGTGAGCTCGCTGTCGCCCTCGAGCTGCTCGAGCGTGACCGTGGAGCCCTTGGTCAGCTCGGCCGCGGTGGTGCCGGCGGCGTCGGCGTTGCCGGCCAGCACGATCGCCTCGACCGCCTGGCTGACCACGTCGCGCAGCTCGGAGTCGGCGTCCTCCAGCGTGACCAGCGCCCAGCCCTCGGCGGTCGGGCGCAGGTACGCATCGGCCTGCTCCTCCTCGAGCGAATCCCGCGCGGCGTCCGCGTCGGCGACCGCCACCGGCTCGATGCGCACCTTCTCGTCGATGTCGGCGGCGCGCTCGGCGATGCCCTCGACCACCGCCTGCGACGCTGCCGTGGAGTAGGCGAGCTCGTAGGTCTTCTCCCGGCTCTCGCCCCAGGCGGTGAAGCCGAGCACGCCCACGATCACCGCGAGCATCACCGCGGTGCCGATCAGCGTCGACCTGTCGGTGGCGCGGACCGCGATCTCGCGGCGCGCGACGATCTGCCACACGGGCTGGTTCCTGGTCTTCACAGTGCTCATGCGGTGACCTCCCGGTAGATCTCGGACAGACGGGGCACGACGCGGTGGAAGTCGAGCACGTTCCCGCGGGTCATGGCCTCGGTGAGCAGCTTCTGTTCCGCACCGGCGGAGACGACCTCGATCTCGGCCTCGGGGCCGGAGACGTCGCGGACGTGGAGACCGGGCAGGTCGCGTACCCAGCCGGCATCGCCGTCGAGCACGAGCCGGTAGCGCAGGGAGGCCTCGGCGCGGAGCTCCTCGCCGGTCCCCTGGGCGACCACCCGCCCGCGGGCCATCACCACGAGCCGGTCGCACAGCCGGTCGACGAGATCGAGCTGATGGGAGGAGAAGACCACGGGTACGCCGTCGCGGGCATGCTCGCGCAGCAGGTCCGCCATCGCGTCGATGGCGTCGGGATCGAGCCCGGAGAAAGGCTCGTCGAGGATCAGCGCCATCGGCGTGGGGACGAGCGCGGCGATGATCTGGACGCGCTGCTGGTTGCCCAGGGACAGCTTCTCCAGCGGGTCCTTCGTACGTCCGCCCAGCCCGAACCGCTCCAGCAGCTCGGTGATCTCCCGGCGAGCGTCGGCGGTGGTCATGCCGCGCAGCCGGGCCAGGTAGACCAGCTGGTCGAGGATCGGCTGCTTGGGGTAGAGGCCGCGTTCCTCGGGCATGTAGCCGAACCGGCGGCGGGCCTCGCGGGTGACCTCGTGCCCCTGCCAGGAGACCGTGCCGGCATGTGCGGCCAGCACTCCCATGATCATCCTCATGGTGGTGGTCTTGCCGGCACCGTTGCCGCCCACGAACCCGGTGAGCCCACCGGACGGGACCGGGAAGGACACGTCGTCGACGGCGACCATGTCGCCGAAGCGACGGGTCAACCCGCTGACCTCGAGCATCGAAACTCCTCTGTCTCGGTTACGAACGGGACCACGCTATTTCAGTGCCGTGCCCGGCGGATCCGTCGCGAGGATGAACCCGTGCTCACCCGTTGGGTGGGCTGGCCGGGAGAAGCCCGTGGCGGTGGATGAAGACCACCGTCTGCACCCGGTCGCGCAGCTGCAGCTTGGCCAGGCAGGCCGACACGTGCGTCTTCACGGTGGCCTCGGTCAGGAACAGCCGGCGCGCGATCTCGTTGTTGCTCAGCCCCTCGCCGATCAGCAGGAGCACCTCGCGCTCGCGGGCGGTGAGCAGGTCGAGCTCCTTGGGCGGCCTCGGACTCGGCGCGGAGGGTGCGTTGTTGCTGGTCACCCGGCCGATCACGCGCATCGTCACCTCCGGGGCGAGCAGCGCGTGACCGTCCGCGGCGGCGCGTACCGCCTCGGCCAGCGAGTCGGGATCGGCGTTCTTGAGCAGGAAGCCGCTCGCCCCGGCGGCGAGGGCGTCGAAGAGGTAGTCGTCGCGGTCGAAGGTGGTCAGGATGATCACCTTGGCGTGCCCCTCGGCGACCACCGTACGCGTCGCCTCGATGCCGTCGGTGCCGGGCATCTGCACGTCCATGAGGATCACGTCGGGCCGCAGCTCGCGCGCCTTTGCGATCGCCTCGGCGCCGTCGGAGGCCTCGCCGACCACGGAGATGTCGTCCTCCATCGAGAGGATGAGACGAAACCCCGAGCGGACCAGCTGCTGGTCGTCGGCGAGCAGCACCCGGATCACCGCGTCGCTCCCATCGACGCGACGGGGGAGTCGAGCGGGAACCGCACCCGCACCCGGAATCCCTGCACGGCCCTGGGGCCGATGTCGACCTCGGCCTTCCGGACGGCCGCCCGCTCGCGTACGCCCAGCAGGCCGAGGCCGCTGCCGGAGGTGCCGTGCCGGGGCCGGCCGTTGTCGGTGATCTCGACCTCGGCGTAGGGCGCGGCCACCGCCCGCTCGACGCGAAGCACGACCTGGGCACGGTCGGCGGTGGAGTGGCGGCGTACGTTGGCCAGCGCCTCCTGGACGATCCGGTAGACCGAGTGGGCGAGGGGGAGCGGAAGATCCGAGACGGGGCCGACGGCTTCGTAATCGACGCGTAGCCCGCTCTCGCGCACCTCGTCCAGGAGCGCGGGCAGATCCTCGAGGCGCGGCTCGGGGCGGCGTACTCCATCGGGCTCGGAATCGGCGTCGCCGGCCGGGTCGCGCAGGGTGCCGAGCAGCGAGCGCATCTGGGTGACCCCTTCGCGGGCGGAGGCCTCGACGTTGCCGAGCGCCTCGGCGGCGCCCTCGATGTCGCCGGGGCGCCCGCGCTCGAGCAGCTTGCGTCCGGCGGCGGCCTGCACCCCGACGACGGCGACGTGGTGGGCCACGACGTCGTGCAGCTCGCGGGCGATCCGGAGGCGCTCGTCGATGACGGCGCGGCGCTGGAGCTGGCCGGACTGGGCCGCGATCGTCGCTGCCTGTGCGGCGAGCTCGGCCTTCTGCCGTGCGCCCCGCCAGGCGACCTGGCCGCCGACGATCGCGCCGATGAAGTAGAGGAGGTTCATCAGGGTGGTGAGCAGCACGTAGGCGGTCACCGGACCGATCAGTGTCGAGCCCTCCGCGTCCGAGGTCGACTCGCGGATCTCGTCGATCCCGCTGCCGACCGCGAACTGCCAGGAGAGCCAGGCGAACATGAACAGGGTGATCAGCCCCATCACGACCACCATGTCGCGCCGCCGGCGCGCCCAGGCGGCGCCGGCGAAGAAGGCGACGAAGTAGATGATCTGCATGGGCAGCAGCCCCATCACCATCGGCAGCCAGACCCCGGTGACGAACATGTGGAGCCCGGCCAGGAGCGCGATCGTGAGCGGGAACCGGCGCCGGAAGACGAGCAGTGCGGCGCCGCTGATGACGGCGATCCACTCGACCCATGTCGGTGCGTCGCTGCTGTCGAGGGTCCCGACCCCGCGGATCAGCTCCAGGGTGACCAGGCTGGCGATCAGCACGACCGCACCGACCAGCCAGTCGCCGAGCGCGATCGACCCCTGCCGCTCCCAGTCGTCGTCGGTCGCGAAGAAGGTCGCCAACCGGCCCGAGGAGCCGGGGTCGTCGTGCACAGTCACCCGGTCAACCCTAGTTCCGCCGACGGGTGGAGTCCTCAGTCTCGAGTCGGAGTCTGGCGGGCGGCTGGCGGGGTAGTCCGGGAGCGAACTGCCCATTTACCGGCGAGTAATAGGCC
>NZ_JBHVKJ010000075.1:0-23912 GCF_042798275.1 Nocardioides sp. NPDC057767
GATACCAGCCCCCTGAACGAACTTTTCGCCGGGGCGGGCTGACGCCCGATCCCCGGATGAGGTGAGATGGACCACATGAGCGAACCACGCACTGTCCGCGCAGCCCGCGGCCCCGAGATCACCGCCAAGAACTGGCAGACCGAGGCCGCCAAGCGCATGCTGATGAACAACCTCGACCCGGAGGTGGCCGAGCGCCCCGACGACCTGGTCGTCTACGGCGGCACCGGGCGCGCCGCGCGGTCGTGGGAGGCCTACGACGCCATCGTCCGCACCCTCGACGAGCTCGAGGCCGACGAGACCCTGCTGGTGCAGTCCGGCAAGCCGGTCGGCGTCTTCCGCACCCACGAGTGGGCGCCACGCGTCCTGATCGCCAACTCCAACCTCGTCGGCGACTGGGCCACCTGGCCGGAGTTCCGGCGGCTGGAGTCGCTCGGCCTGACCATGTACGGCCAGATGACCGCCGGCTCGTGGATCTACATCGGCACCCAGGGCATCCTCCAGGGCACCTACGAGTGCTTCGCCGCGATCGCGCGCAAGAGGTTCGGCGGCACCCTGGCCGGCACCCTCACCCTGACCGGCGGCGCCGGCGGCATGGGCGGCGCCCAGCCGCTCGCGGTCACGCTCAACGAGGGCGTCGTGATCGTCGTCGACGTCGACGAGTCGCGTCTCCGGCGCCGGGTCGACCACGGCTACATGGACACCGTCGCCAGCTCCCTGGAGGACGCGCTGGCCCAGGCCGAGGAGGCGAAGAAGTCGCGTACGCCGCGCTCCATCGGCCTCGTCGGCAACTGTGCCGCGGTCTTCCCGGAGGTCCTGGCACGTGGGGTCGAGGTCGACATCGTCACCGACCAGACCTCGGCGCACGACCCGCTCTCCTACCTCCCGCTGGAATACACCGTCGAGGAGTGGGCCGCGCGGGCCCAGGAGGACCCCGACGACTTCACCGAGAAGGCGCAGGCCTCGATGGCCAAGCACGTCGAGGCGATGGTCGGCTTCATGGGCCGTGGCGCCGAGGTGTTCGACTACGGCAACTCGCTGCGCGAGGGCGCGCGTCTCGGCGGCTTCGCCAACGCGTTCGCGTTCCCGGGCTTCGTACCCGCCTACATCCGCCCGCTCTTCGAGGAGGGGCTCGGCCCGTTCCGCTGGGCGGCTCTCTCGGGCGACCCCAACGACATCGCCAAGACCGACCGGGCGATCGTCGAGCTCTTCCCCGAGAACGAGGGGCTCAAGCGCTGGATCACCCAGGCCGGCGAGAAGGTGCACTTCGAGGGCCTGCCGGCGCGGATCTGCTGGCTGGGCTACAAGGAGCGTCACCTCGCCGGGCTGAAGTTCAACGAGATGGTCGCCTCCGGGGAGCTCTCCGCGCCGGTCGTCATCGGCCGCGACCACCTCGACTCCGGCTCGGTGGCCTCGCCCTACCGCGAGACCGAGGCGATGAAGGACGGATCCGACGCGATCGCCGACTGGCCGCTGCTCAACGCTCTCCTCAACACCGCCTCCGGCGCCTCGTGGGTCTCCATCCACCACGGCGGCGGCGTCGGCATCGGCCGCTCCATCCACGCCGGCCAGGTCTGTGTCGCCGACGGCACTCCCCTGGCCGCAGAGAAGATCGAGCGCGTCCTGACCAACGACCCCGGCACCGGCGTCATGCGTCACGTGGACGCCGGCTACGAGCACGCCCGCGACGTCGCCCGCGAGCGCGGTCTCAACATCCCGATGCTGGACGCCTGACCCCGTCGAGTCGGCTCATCTTGACCACAATCCGCGCCGAGTCGGCCCGTCATGACGAGCCGACTCGGCGAGGAAATCCGTCAAGACGGGCCGACTCGGCAAAGAAGTAGAGGAAGACTGTGAGTTTGGACGTCGTCGAACTGCTGGGTGAGATCGCCGAGATCGGCCGCGACCCGGTGCGTGGTGGCTACTCCCGGCACGTCTACGAACCGGCAGAGCTGGAGCTGCGGGAGTGGTTCCGGCGTACGTCGGCAGGGCTCGGCCTCGAGGTCGAGACCGACCGCAACGGCAACATCTGGGCCCACTGGGGCCCCACCGGCACGGGGACGATCGCGATCGGGTCGCACCTCGACTCGGTGCCGGGCGGTGGCGCCTACGACGGCCCGCTCGGCGTCGTCTCCTCGCTGGCCGCGGTCTCGGCGCTGATGGCGGAGGGCTTCGTGCCCACCCGACCGGTGACGGTCGCGGCGTTCGGTGAGGAGGAGGGGTCCCGGTTCGGCATCGCCTGCCTGGGATCGAAGCTGATGACCGGGGCGATCCCGGGCGCGACGGTGGCAGCCCTCACCGACGGTGCCGGCGTGACGTACGCCGAGGCCTGCCGGGCGGACGGGATCGACCCGGCCGGGCTCGGCCGCGACGAGGAACGGTTGGCGAGCCTGGCGGCCTTCGTCGAGCTCCACGTGGAGCAGGGCATCGGGCTCGCCGATCTGGATTCGCCGGTCGCCGTGGCCTCGAGCATCCTGGCCCACGGCCGCTGGAAGCTGGTCTTCTCGGGAGAGGGCAACCACGCCGGTGCGACCCGGATGCGGGACCGACGCGACCCGGTGGCCGCGATGGCGGCCGCGGTACTCGCTGCCCAGCGGATCGCGACGGCCCACGACGGGACCGACGGGGCCGACGCCGCCCGGGCCACGATCGGGCGGCTCACCCCGATCCCGGGCGGCACCAACGTGATCGCGTCCCGGGTGGATGCCTGGCTCGACGTACGCGGCGACACCGACCCGCAGACCCGAGCCCTGCTCGAGGAGATCCTGGCGGCCTCGCACGCGGCGGCGAAGGATCACGGCTGCAGCCTGGAGGTGACCGAGGAGTCCTACGTCTCCACCGTCCACTTCGACCCTGACCTGCGACAACGGCTCGCGGGAGCACTCGGCGGGGTGCCGGTGCTCGCGACCGGCGCCGGCCACGACGCCGGCATCCTGGCGTCCGACGTCCCGACCGCGATGCTCTTCACCCGCAACCCCACCGGTGTCTCCCACTCCCCCTACGAGACCGCCACCGACGACGACTGCAGGGCGGGAGCGCGAGCCCTGACCGAGGTCGTCCGGCTGTTGGCGAGCGAGCCCCGATGAGCGCCGCTACGACCAGGATCCACGCCGAGCGGGCGCTGGCCGAGGGCAAAGAGCTCACCGATGTGGTGATCGAGGTGACCGACGGCCGGATCTCCGCGATCGCCCCGGACGACGGCGCGCAGACCGCCGACCTCCGCCTCGGCACCGTGCTCGCCGGCTCCGGCAACGCCCACTCACACGCCTTCCACCGCGCGCTGCGTGGCCGGACGCACGGCCAGGGAGGCGACTTCTGGCGCTGGCGCGAGCAGATGTACGCCACTGCCGACCGCCTCACGCCCGCCTCCTACGAGCGCCTGGCCGAGGCCGTCTTCGCCGAGATGCTGGTGACCGGCTGGACGACCGTCGCCGAGTTCCACTACATCCATCACCGACCCGACGGGACGCCTTACCGGGACCCCAACGCGTTCGGCGCCGCGCTCACCCGGGCCGCGCGCGCCGTCGGCATCCGGCTGACCCTCCTCGACACCCTCTACCTGACCAGCGCCCCAGGCAAGCCGCTCCTCCCCGAACAGCGCCGCTTCGGCGACGGCTCGGCACAACGGTGGTTGGATCGCTGGCACGACCTCCACGCGGCGTGCGGCAGCACGCCGGAGACCCAGCAGAGCCCCGCCATGGCGGGAATTTGCCCGACCACTGTCGGCGCAGCGATTCATTCGGTACGAGCCGCGTCGCCCGACGACATCGCTCAGGTCGCCGCCAACCTCCCGCTCGAGGTGCCCTTGCACGTGCATCTCTCCGAGCAGCCGGCGGAGAATGAGCAGTCGCTGGCCGCGTACGGACGGACGCCGACGCAGGTCCTCGCCGACGCCGGCGCCCTCTCGCCGCGCACCTGGCTGGTCCACGCCACCCATCTGACCGACGACGACATGGCCCTCATTGCAGAGAGCGGCGTGGGTGTGGTGATGTGCCCGACCACCGAGGCCGATCTCGGCGACGGCATCGGCCCGGCCCGGGATCTGGCCGACCACGGAGTACGGATCGCCCTAGGCTCCGACCAGAACGCCGTCATCGACCCCTGGCTCGAGGTGCGCGGCCTGGAGGCCGGCGAACGCCTGCGGTCCCGGAAGCGCGGACGCTTCTCCCCCGCCGACCTCGAGTCCGCCCGCACCACCGCCGGCTACGCCGCCTGCGGCCTCGCCGGCGGCCTCCGGGTCGGGGCCAGCGCCGACCTCGTGGAGATCGACCCCGATTCCGTACGCACCGCCGGAGCCACCCTCGACCAGCTCGCCCTCGTGGCGACCGCCACCGATGTGACCAGGGTCGTGGTCGGCGGACGGGTGGTGGCCGCGGACGGCCGCCTGGCCGACGGCCGCGACCCGGCCACCTTGGTGACCGAAGCACTGAAGGAGCTCCGATGAGCCTGCTGCTGACCGACATCGGCGAGCTGACCACCCACACCGACGAGCACGGCACCCTCCGCGATGCTGCCCTGGTGGTCGAGGACGGCCGCATCGTCTGGATCGGCCCCGCCGACCGGGCCCCGGCAGCCGACTCCCGGGAAGACCTCGGGGGTCGCGCGGTGCTCCCGGGCTGGGTCGACTCCCACACCCATCTGGTCTCGATGGGCGACCGTGCCGAGGAGTTCGTCGACCGGATGGCCGGCCGGCCCTACCAGGCCGGCGGGATCATGCGTACGGTCGAAGCCACCCGCGCCGCCACCGACGACGACCTCCGGGCCCGGGCGCGGTGGTTGCGCACGGAGGCCTACCGTGGCGGCACCACGACGATCGAGGCCAAGACCGGCTACGGCCTCGACGTCGAGACCGAGCAGCGACTGGCCAGGATCAGTGCCGAGCACGCCGAGTCGGTCACCTACCTCGGCGCCCACGTGGTCCCCGCCGGCGCCGATCGCCGCACCTACATCGATCTGGTGACCGGCCCGATGCTGGCCGCGGTCGCGCCCTACGCGACCCACATCGACGTCTTCTGCGAGACCGGTGCGTTCGACGTCGAGGAGTCCCGCGAGATCCTCCTGGCCGGTCGCGACGCCGGGCTTGGCCTCAAGGTCCACGGCAACCAGCTCGGCGAGTCCGGGGGCGTCCAGCTCGCCGTCGAGCTCGGTGCCCGAAGCGTCGACCACTGCAACCACCTCAGCCCGAAGGACATCGAGGCGCTCGCCGGGTCGAGCACGGTCGCCACCATCCTTCCCGCCTGCGATCTCTCCACCCGCGAGCCGCTCGCACCGGCGCGCGACCTGGTCGACGCCGGCGCCACGATCGCGATCGCGTCCAACTGCAACCCTGGGTCGTCCTTCACGACCTCGATGGCCTTCTGCGTCGCCACCGCCGTGCTCCAGCAGCGGCTGACCTTCGAGGAGGCCCTGTGGGCGGCCACGGTCGGCGGCGCCACCGCGCTCGGGCTCGAGGACTCCACCGGACGGATCGTGGAGGGCGGCCGCGCCGACCTGTACGCGCTCGACGCCCCGTCGGCCAAGCATCTGGCCTACCGCCCCGGCGTTCCCCTCACGCACAAGGTCTGGGCCGACGGCACCCCGGTCTGACTCGAGTCCGACTCACCCGCGCCGCTTGCCGAGCACGACCAGGTAGCGGCAGGGCTCGTCGGCCGGGTTGACGAAGAGGCAGTCGGCCGGCGGCCCCAGCTGCAGGCAGTCGCCCGCGTCGAGCTCGTGGACGAGGTCGCCCTCCACGAACCGCAGATGCCCGGAGAGCACCCAGATCTGCTGCTCCTTGAACGCGTACGCCGACGCGGGTGCCGCCACCGACGCACCGGCCGGGAACTCCACCTCGACCAGCTCCAGGATCCCGCGTGCGGGCGGCGAGACGGCGCGGCGTACGTAACCGGTCTCGGGGTCCGTCCACTCGGGCTGCTCGGCGCGACGAGCGAGTCTCACCGCCTCCCCCTCGGCCCGCGCGATCAGCTCCGACAGGGTCAGCTCCAGCGCGCCGGAGAGCCGGGCGAGCAGCACCGCCGTCGGCTGCGCCTCGCCCCGTTCGATCTTCGAGATCATGGCCCGCGAGACGCCGGAGGTCTCCGCGAGAGCCGCCACGGTCATCCCGGCCGACTCCCGCGCCGACCTGATGTTGGCCGCCAGGGCATCGCCGAACATGTCACTATCGTCAGCCATACGACTACTATAGGAGACATGCCTCCCGCCTGGACCATCCGCGACGCCACGCCCGACGATGCCGCCGCCTGTGCCGCGATCTACGAGCCGTACGTCCGCGACACCGTCATCTCCTTCGAGACCGAGCCACCGACGCCCGAGGAGATGGCCGACCGCATCAAGGCAGCCCAGGCCGAGCACGCCTGGCTCGTCCTGGAGACCGACGACAGGGTGGTGGGCTACGCGTACGCCACCAGCCACCGCACCCGGGCCGCCTACCAGTGGGCCTGCGACGTGTCGATCTACCTCGAGGCCGGCCGTCGACGAAGCGGTGCCGGCAAGGCCCTGTACGCCGCCCTCCTCCCGCTCCTCCGCGAGCGCGGCTACCGCCGGGCCCTGGCCGGGATCGCGCTCCCCAACGAGGCCAGCATCGGCCTCCACCGCTCCTTCGGGTTCACCGACGTCGGCGTCTACCGCCGCATCGGCTGGAAGCTCGACGCCTGGCACGACGTCGCCTGGATGCAGTTGGACCTGGATCCCGAGGATCAGGCGGAAGCGAGCACCTCCGTCAACGTGCGCCGCAGCCAGTCGCGGAACTCCGCCGACCCCCACCCTGTCGTACGCCGCAGCAGCAGGTAGGTCTCCGCCTGACAGGCCAGGGCCACCGTCTCCTCCTGCCACACCGGATCAGCCGCTTCCGAGAGCAGGCCGTCGGCTCGGGCGGCGCGGACGAACCGCCGCAGGAGCTCGCGGGTGTCGACGCGCCCCGCCTGGAAGGCCTCGGCCAGCTCCGGCTCGGAAGCCTGCGCCTGCAGGACGACCTCGAACAGATCACCGGCCCGCCCCATCAGGTCGGCGATCCCCCCGACGAGCGCCTCGATGCGGTCCGGCAGAGCCGGCCCGGTGAGGGCCGTCTGGAACCACTCGCGCTCACCGACGGTCCGCTGCTCGGCATCTCCCCCAACGGCCACATCGACGACACTCCGCAGCAGAGCCGCTTTGGTGCCGAACCGGACGTAGACGGTCCGGTGTCCGACCCTGGCCCGGTCGGCGACCGCCGTCAGGGCGGTCGCGTGGTAGCCGTCGCGTACGAACAGCGTTCGCGCAGCGTCGAGGATGCGTTCCTGGGTCTCGGCCACCTTCGCAGCACGAAGTCCCTTGACAGGCCTGGTCACGAGATGCAGCATAACTGCATGATTGCAGTATTACTGCATCGAAAGGCAGGTGTTTCATGGTCACCACCGACGCTCCCGCCCTCGACGGGGTGCATCATGTGAAGCTGCCGGTCAGCGACCTCGAGCGCTCGCGCTCGTGGTACGCGTCCCGGCTCGGTTACGTCACGCTGATCGAGTTCACCAAAGGCGGTCGCACGACCGGCATCACCATGAGCCATCCGAACGGCGGGCCATGGATCGGATTCGTCCTCGACCCGGATCTCGCCGCCCGAGCCAGCGGCTTCGACTACTTCTCGATCGGCGTACGCAACAAGGCAGATCTCGAGGACCTGGCCGTGCGTCTCGCCGGGCTCGGCGAGGAGAACGCCGGCGTCCACTTCGCCACCATCGGCTGGATCCTGCCGGGCACCCACGACCCCGACGGCCACGAGGTCCGCTTCTACACCAACGACCATCACACCCAGGTCGCCGACAGCGAGCTTCCCCTGGTGGTCGACGACCCGATCGGCACCGAGGCCGAGCGCGAACGAGCCCACCACGCGAAAGCGGTCCCTCCCAGCGCTGGCTGAGAGGGACCGCTTCGGTACTCGTACCCCCGACCGGATTTGAACCGGCGTTACCGCCGTGAGAGGGCGACGTCCTAGGCCGCTAGACGACGGGGGCTTGCACCTCCTGCATCGGCCTTTCGGCCCCGCAGGCAGGAGAAACATTACCGGATGACCTGCCGATCCCCCACATCGGCACCACCCCTCCGAGCCGCCCCGGCGGTCGGAACCCCGGACAACCGATGGAAATGACGAAGAGCCCCGAGTCAGTGACTCGGGGCTCTTCCTGCGTGGTACCCCCGACCGGATTTGAACCGGCGTTACCGCCGTGAGAGGGCGACGTCCTAGGCCGCTAGACGACGGGGGCTTGCAGCGGGTGAAACCTTAGCGAACCGCTTCGGTGACTCCCAAATCCTCCGGAGAGGATCCGCTGGGCTACTAGGACTCGAACCTAGAATAACTGGACCAGAACCAGTCGTGTTGCCAATTACACCATAGCCCATCGTCTTGCACGACTAAGCCTCGCAAGAACGATCTGGCCCTCAGGATTTCTCCCTCGAACCGAGAGGAAACATTACCGGCGAGGTCCCCCAGCGACGAAATCGGCACGCCCTAGACGCTCTTCGTCGTGGTCGAGAGCCCTGCCGATCGCGCCGCCCACACGGTCAGTGCCAGGAAGACGCCCGACTGGACCAGGGTGACCGGGATCCGCCACCACGACCCCTCGCTGGTGTTGAGCACCGTCGAGATGTCTCCGAAGGCGACCGCCATGCCGAGGCTGACGAAATTGTTGAGGACGTGCATCGCGATGCCCGCCTCGATGCCACCGGTGGCGATCACGCAGATGCCGGCGACGATCCCGAAGGCGAACCGATCCAAGAAGAGCGGGATGTCCTGCGACCCGTGGGCGGAGGCGAACAGCAGCGCGGTGATCGTCACCGAGACGGTCCGCGCCCAGGCCATCCCGCCGAAGAGCGAGCCGAAGGTCTGGAAGATGTAGCCGCGGAAGAGGTACTCCTCCCCCGCAGCCTGTAGCGGGGTGAGCAGCACGATCACGAGCACGAAGTCGCGCATCGTGCTCGTGTAGGGGTTGAGCGTGCTCGGCCCGAGATCGTCCCCCGGGATCGGCAGCCGGGAGGCGATGATGACGGTGACCACCATCGTGATCGCCGCGATCCCGAGACACTGGAGCAGCCACGGCCAGCGGATCCGGCGCTCGACCGAGGCGAGCCACCCCGGCCGCAGCCCGTGCAGGGCCCAGCACAGCAGCATCGCCGCCGGGATCGCCCCGGCGAGCGAGAGCAGCAGGAAGGCCAGCGACTCCGGAGTGACGTTCTCCACGTCGGCGACCCGGGCCATCCCGGTGACGACGTCGTCGCCGGTGAGCACGAAGAAGAGCTCGAAGCTGACCAGCACCACCGCCGGCGAGACGAAGAAGACGCACAGGCCGATCAGGATGAGTCCGACCAGCGGTCGCCCCCAGCCGCTGCGCCCACTGCGCTGCACCTGGTAGTACGCCAGTCCCGAGGGCGGCTCCATGACCGTGCTCATCCTGCCCGTCCTGCCACGTTCAGCTCCTCCCGAGAACCGCCTTCAGGCGCCCCAGCGTACGCTCCCGGCCGAGCAGCTCCATGGATTCGAACAGCGGCGGGCTGATCCGCTTGCCGGTCACCGCGACCCGCACCGGGCCGTACGCCTTGCGCGGCTTGAGCCCGAGACCGTCGATCAGGGCCGCGGTCAGCGCGTCCTGGATGGCGGCCGTCGACCAGGTGGAGAGACCGGCAAGGGCGTCGTGGGAGGCCCGGACGACGCCCAGGCCCTCCTCGTCGAGGAGCTTGGCGGCGTCCTCCTCGTCGAGGGCGAAGTCGGCCTCGGGGACGAAGAGGAACCGCAGCATGTCGGAGGCCTCGCCGAGCTTGTTGATCCGCTCGGCGACCAGCGGCATCGCGGCCTCGAGCATCTGCGCATCGGCGTCGTGCACGGGGTCACCGATGACGCCGTCGGCCTTGAGGTAGGGAATCACCCGGTGGGTGATCTCCTCGACCGGCAGCAGCCGCATGTGGGAGGCATTGATCGCCTCGGCCTTCTTGATGTCGAAGCGGGCCGGGTTCTTGACCACGTCGTGGATCTCGAAGGCCTCGACCATCTCCTCCATGGTGAAGATGTCGCGGTCGGCCGCGATCGCCCAGCCGAGCAGCGCCACGTAGTTGAGCAGTCCCTCGGGCAGGAACCCCTCCTCGCGGTACTTCAGCGCGTGCGCCTCGGGGTCGCGCTTGGAGAGCTTCTTGTTGCCCTGGCCCATGACGTAGGGCAGGTGACCGTAGGCAGGTGCGCGCTCGGCCAGGCCGATCTCGACGAAGGCGTCGAAGAGCGCGATCTGCCGCGGGGTCGAGGAGAGCAGGTCCTCGCCGCGGAAGACGTGGGTGATGTTCATGGTGGCGTCGTCGACCGGCGCGGTGAGCGTGTAGAGCGGGTCGCCGTTGGCGCGCGCGAGCGCGTAGTCGGGGACGTGCTTGGTCTCGAAGGTCACCTCGCCGCGGACGAGGTCGTCGAAGGTGATCGAGCCGTCGGGCATGCGGAACCGCGGGACCGAGGAGCGGCCCTCCGCCTCGTACGCCTTGATCTGGTCCTCGCTCAGGTCGCGGCAGTGGTTGTCGTAGCCCTGGGCGGGTGCCTCGCCCGTCTCACCGGCAGCCTTGGCGGCCTTGTAGGCAGCGAGCCGCTCCTCGTATCGGGCGGTGGTCTCCTCACCGGTGCAGTAGCACTCGTAGACATGGGAGGAGGCGCGCAGCCGGCCGAGCGCGTCTGCGTAGATCTCCGAGCGCTCCGACTGGCGGTAGGGGCCGTAGGGGCCGCCGACCTCGACGCCCTCGTCCCAGTCGAGGCCGAGCCAGCGCATCAGGTCGAGGAGCCCGTCGTAGGACTCCTGGGTGTTGCGTGCCTTGTCGGTGTCCTCGATGCGGAAGACGAACGTGCCGCCGTGGTGGCGGGCGAAGGCCCAGTTGAACAGGGCCGTCCGGACCAGACCGACGTGGGGCGACCCCGTCGGCGAGGGCGCCATCCGGACCCGGTAGTCCTTGGGGTCGAGTGTGCCGATCACTTCATTGCCAGTCAACGCTGTGCCACCTTGTTCGTCAGAGCTCCGAGCCCCTCGACGAAGATCTCGATCTCGTCGCCGGGCTCCATGGGGCCGACACCCTCGGGGGTGCCGGTGAGGATCACGTCGCCCGGCAGCAGCGTCATCACGCTGCTGATGTGGGCGATCAGCTTCGGGATGTCGTGGACGAGGTCCTTCGTGGACCCGTCCTGCACGACGTCACCGTTGAGGAATGTCTGGATGCGTACGCCGGCCGCCAGCTGCTCCGGCTCGACCTCGGTCTCGATCCAGGGACCCAGCGGGCAGAAGGTGTCGTAGCCCTTCGCCTGGGAGAAGTGCTTGAGCCGGCGCTGGACGTCGCGTGCGGTCACGTCGTTGGCGACCGTCATCCCGTAGATGACGTCCTTCACCTTCTCCACCGGGACATCGCGGCAGATCCGGCCGATCACGATCGCGAGCTCACCCTCAAAGTGCAGGTCCTCGACCCCCGCGGGGCGCTGGATCGCGTCGTCGGGGCCGCAGACCGCGGTGTTGGGCTTGATGAAGAAGAGCGGCTCCTCCGGCACCTCGTTGCCCAGCTCGGCGGCGTGCTTGGCGTAGTTGCGGGCGACCGCGACCACCTTGCTGCGCGGAATCACCGGCGCGAGCAGCTTGACGTCGTCGAACTTGTGGACCTGGTCGGTGAGGTTGACACCCGAGAACAGCGGGTCGCCCTGGAGCACGACCACGGTCGCGTCCTCGCTGAGCTGGCCGTAGCCGTCGAGGTCCCCCATGACGACGCCGAACTGGGGCTCGCCACCCTTGGTCGTGAATCTGGCGATGCGCACAGGCTGAGCCTATCCGGACCCGTCGCCACGATTCACTTCACTATCGATCCGCCACCGTCGACCACGGCGTCGTGACGGTGCTGCACTCCGCCGGTGGTCGAGCTTGTCGAGACCACCCTTACGCTGGACATGTGCTGTTGTCTCGTGACGAGTGGACCCAGCGGGCACGCTCCCACCGCTCGCGCCTGGCCCCCTACGTCGAGCCGCATCTCGCCCGGCGCGGCGCCCGGGTCAAGCACCCGGTCAACGACTTCCTCTTCACCTACTACTCCTACCGTCCCGCTCAGCTGCTGCGCTGGCACCCGGGGTTCGGGGTGACGCTGTCCGACGCGGCCGAATATGCGGATCTGCGCGGCTATTCGAACGGCACGGTCTCTCTTGAGTTCCTCGCCGACAAGCGGCTGCTCGTCGAGACGCTGCTGAAGCTGCTTCGGGCGACCGCTTCGCGCGACGGCAACTTCGGCTGCTTCGGCCTCCACGAGTGGGCGATGGTCTACCGGTTGACCCCGGAGCAGGTACGCCACGCCGACTGGCCCTTGCGGTTGGGGGCCGCCGGCACCGACCGCGTGGTCGAGTCCCACCGCATCGCGTGCAGCCACTTCGACGCGTACCGCTTCTTCACTCCCCCGGCGGCGCCGCTCAACACCCTCTCCCCGCGCTCCGACGACCGGGCGGCCTTCGAGCAGCCCGGATGCCTGCACGGCAACATGGACCTCTACAAGCACGCCTTCCGGCTCTCGCCGCTGATCTCCTCCGACCTGGTCGCCGACTGCTTCGAGCTCGCCTGGCAGATCCGCACGATGGACATGCGGGCCGCGCCGTACGACCTCGCCGAGCTCGGACTCGACCCGATCCGCATCGAGACGGCCGCCGGAAAGCAGGAGTACGCCGCGGCTCAGCGTGCCTTCGCCGAGCGCGCCGCACCGCTCAGAGAGGGCCTGATCGCCGAGTGCGAGCGGCTGCTCGCCAGCGACCGAGACGGAGACCCACCGGGGTAACGGACGTCACACATCGAGGGCGCTGCTCCCGGCGTGACCTCGATCCGCGGGATACGTTAATCCCACAATGGCCATCCTTCCCCGCCCCCGAAAAGCAGCCGCCTCGATCACCACCACGGTCGGCGCCGCCGCGGGGAACGTCGCGCACTCGCTCCTCTACGGCGGGCTCGCCGACCTTCGGCCGATGCCGCGCACGCTGATCGACGACGGCACCCGACGCGAGCTCTACCACTACCGCCCGGTGGCCGGTGAGACTCCCGAGGGCGACCCGGTGCTGCTGGTGACGCCGCTGGCCGCGCCCGCGATCTGCTACGACCTGCGGCGCGGCTGCTCGGTCGTCGAGCACCTGGTGGGGACGAACCGGCCGACCTATCTGGTCGAGTACGGCGAGGTGAACTTCGCCGACCGCAGCCTGGGCATCGAGCACTGGATCTCCCACGTCGTGCCCGAGGCGATCCGTTCGGTCTCCGAGCACGCCGGCGGACGGCCGGTGCACGTGGTCGGCTGGTCCCTGGGCGGGATCTTCACGATGCTCGCCGCCGCCGACTCCCCCGACCTCCCGATCGCCTCGCTCGCAGTGCTCGGCTCGCCCTGCGACGTACGTCAGGTGCCGTTGATCGCGCCGCTGCGGCCGCTGCTCAACCTGCCTCCGGGCAACCTGGTCACCACCGCCTACCAGGCCTTCGGGGGTGCCCCGAAGCCGCTGGTCAGGTGGGCTTTCCAGCTCTCCTCGGTCGACAAGATGTTCACCAAGCCGGTGGCCAAGCTGTCCAACCTGGCCGACCGCGAGTTCCTCGCCCAGCTCGAGGCGGTCGACCGGTTCACCGACAACATCATCGCCTACCCGGGGCGTACGTTCGGCCAGCTCTACCACCACTTCTTCCGCACCAACGCGCTGTTCAGCGGGCAGATCGATCTCAGTGAGGATCACTCCGTCTATCTGCGCGACGTCAAGCAGCCCACCATCGTCGTCGCGGGCGCAAACGACGGCATCGGCCCGGTCGCCTCCGTACGGCCGCTGGTCGACCTGCTCACCGGCGCCGAGGAGCTCCGATTCGAGATCGTCTCCGGAGGCCATCTCGGTCTGCTCACCGGCCGCGCCGCCCGAGAGACCACCTGGCCGCTGCTCGACGAATGGTTCAGCCGGCACGACTGAGCTGTCGGTGGTCGATGGCAGGGTGTGAGCCATGCCGAACCCACCCGTCGAGGCGACCGACGAGCATTTTCGCAACGAGGACTGGTACGCAGCCGATCTCACCGGCGCGCGGTTCGTCGACTGCGTCTTCACCGACGTCGACCTGACCGAGGCGACGACATCGGCCGCGCTCTTCGAGCGCTGCGTCTTCCACGGCGGCCGGTTCAACGCCTCGACGCACGTCGGCTCGGCGTTCGTCGGCTGTGAGTTCCGGCGGACGAACTTCTTCGACGCGACCTTCGACGGCTGCAAGCTCAGCGGCACCGAGTTCTCGGGCTGCACGATGCGGCCGCTGAAGGTGACCGGCGGCGTGTGGCGAGGGGTGTCGCTGCGCGGGGCGAACCTCGCCCGGCTCGATCTGTCCGGGCTCGACCTGCGCGACGCCGACCTGTCGCTGGCCGACCTCACCGACGCCGTGCTGCGAGACGCGCAGCTCGGCGGGGCCACGGTCCAGGAGACGGTCCTGCACGGTGCCGATCTCCGCGGCGCAGACCTCGACCGCGTCGACCTCACTGCAGCATCGCTGCGCGGCACGAAGTTCGACCTCACCGGCGCCGTGATGCTCGCCGAGCTGCACGGCGCGGAGATCGACTCGGCGTGACCGCGAGCGCCGGGACCTCAGCGGTCGGCCGAGGCCTCGCGGACGGCCTTGGCCATCGAGATTCCGGCGGCGATGAGCCCGAGGCCGGTGACGAAGTCGTCGGTGTCGCGTACGTCGTCCTCGATGGCGCCCGCCGCGGCCGCCTGGAGGTGGGTCTGCTCGTCGACGGCGTGACCGTAGACGAAGTGGAGCAGCGTACGGGCGGCGGTCGGGGCGAGGTCACCGAGGCCACCGTCGGCCAGCGCAGCGACGAGGTCGTCGTAGGGCTGGGTCGCGCCGAGCCCGAAGGCCCACACGGTGGCGACGACCTCGGCGCCGTCGCGGTAGGCCAGCAAAGAGTCACGCAGGTCGGTGCAGACGCCAGTGAGACGTACGTCCCAGGGTCCCGTCTGCTCGTGGCGCCCCCTGAGCAGGATCTCGTCGGCCACCGCTGCCAGCAGGGACTGCTTGTTGGCGAAGTGGTGGTAGAGCGCACTGGGACGTACACCGAGCTCGGTGCCGAGCCGGCGCATGGTCAGGTCGGCGAGACCGTAGTCGTCGAGGACCTCCAGCGCGCGGGCGACGACGTCCTCACGGCGGTATCGCATGTTGCTCCCCAGGGGCCGGGTGGTGGGACGAAGTGGACGAAGACGTACGTCGACCTTAACCTGAACACCGTTCACCTGACCAAGGTTCAGGTCTGAGTACGCAGGAGCGAGTATGACCGAGTCCCCCACAAGCACGGAGAAGACCCCCGCAGCCAAGGCGTCGCGTCTGGACACCACCGACCTCGCGCTGATCGCCGCGTTCGCGGCCGTGATCGCGGTCTGCTCCTACCTCGCCGCCATCCCGCTGGGCGGCGCCGGCGTGCCGCTGACGCTGCAGGGTTTCGCGCTGCTGCTGACCGGCGCGCTGCTGGGCCCGCTGCGCGGGACCGCCGCGGTCGTGCTCTACCTGCTCCTCGGTGTCGCCGGCCTGCCCGTCTTCGCCGGTCACGCCTCGGGTCCCGGCGTCTTCGTCGGGGTGACCGGTGGCTACCTGTGGTCGTTCCCGGTCATGGTGCTCGCCGTCGGCCTGCTCGTGAAGTACGTGCTGCGCGCCCGCCGCACCAACCCCTTCCTCGTCTTCGCCGCCTGTGTCGTGGGCGTCGTGATCAACCATGTCGGCGGCATCATCGGGATGGCCATCGTGCTCCGGGTCGGCCTGCCCGAAGCCGCGGTCTTCGACGCTCCCTACTGGATCGGCGACCTCATCAAGGCCGCCGTCGCCGCGGGCGTCGCCTCGCAGGTCCACCGCGCCTTCCCGAAGCTGCTCGCCCGACGTGCCTGAGATCCGCTTCGAGGCCGCCGAGGTCCGGGTCGAGTCCCCGGACCTCGGCGGCTCACGCACCATCCTGCAGCCGACCACGCTGTCGCTGACCGAGCAGCGCATCGGGATCGTCGGCAGCAACGGCTCGGGCAAGTCGACCCTCGCCCGGCTCATCAACGGGTTGGTGCCGCCGAGCGCTGGTCGGGTCACCGTGGACGGCCTCGACGTGGCCCGACAGGGCGCTGCGGTGCGCCGCCGGGTCGGGTTCACCTTCACCGATCCCGCCGCCCAGCTGGTGATGCCGACCTGTGTCGAGGACGTCGAGCTGTCGCTGCGCCGGACCGTGAAGGATCGAGTACGCCGCAAGCAGGTCGCCCTCGAGACGCTGGCCCGCTTCGGGCTGGCCGAGCGCGCCGAGGTCAGCGTCCATGCGCTCTCCGGCGGCCAGCGTCAGCTGCTCGCCCTCGCCGGTGTGCTCGCCACCTCACCGGACGTGCTGGTCACCGACGAGCCGACCACGCTGCTCGACCTGCGCAACACCCGGATGGTCGGCGACCTGCTCTTCTCGCTGCCTCAGCAGCTGGTTCTCATCACCCACGACCTCGACCTCGTACGCCGCTGCGACCGCGTCCTCGTCGTCGAGGACGGCCGGGTCTGCTACGACGGCGACGCCGACGCCGCCGTCAAGCACTACGTGAGGGCGGTGAGCGAGGGATGAGCATGACAGTCGGGCTCTACCGGCCCGGCGACACCGTGCTCCACCGGCTTCCGGTGGGCGCCAAGCTGCTCGGCCTGGCCGTCATCAGTGTGTCGATCGTGGCGCTGCGCGGACCCGTCCTCGCCGTCGGCTTCCTCGTCGTCGCTGTCGTGCTCGCCCTCATCGGCCGGCTCGACCTGGCCGCCACCGCGCGGGCTCTCCGTGCCGTACTCGTCATCGCGGTGCTCGTCGCACTCCTGCAGTGGTGGCTGTTCACCCTGCCCCGGGCCGTGGAGTCATTGCTCGACCTGATCTCCCTCGCCCTGGTCGCACTCACCCTGACCGTGACCACACCGACCACCGAGACCCTCGACGCCGTGGTCCGCTGGATCCGCCCGCTGCGCCGAGTCGGCATCGACCCGGAGCGAGTCGCGCTCACGATCGCGATGGCGATCCAGGCCCTCCCCGGCACCCTCACCCTCGCCCAGGAGACCCGCGACGCCGCCCGAGCCCGCGGCCTCGGCCGCTCCCCCAGGGCGTACCTCACCCCCTTCGTCATCCGCGTCGTCGCCCGTGCCCACGAGACCGGCGACTCCCTCAAGGCCCGCGGCCTCGGCGACTGACTCCTGCCGAGGCGTCAGCCCGGTCGGTCGAGGCGTCAGCCCGGTCGGTCGAGGCGTCAGCCCGGTCGGTCGAGGCGTCAGCCCGGTCGGTCGAAGTGGCACCCGGGTGACGTGTCGACCGACCCAAGCGACGCCTCGGCCAACGTTAGTGACGCCTCGACCGACGCAGCCGACCTCTCGAACGCGGGCGAAGCGTCACTCCGGTCGGCCGAAGTGGCACCTCAATGACATGTCGGCCGACGTACGTGACGCCTCGGCCGACGGGGGTGACGCCTCGGCGAGGGGGTCACCAGCCGGGAGGGAGGCGGTGGTCCCAGAGGGCGGCCTCTTCGATCTGGGCCGAGAGGGAGAGCAGGAGGGACTCCTCGGCGGGGCGGGCGGCGAGCATGACGCCGACCGGGAGACCGGACGGGGTCCAGTGGAGGGGCAGGGAGATGGCGGGCATGCCGGTGACGTTCCAGGCGGAGGTCCAGGGCGTGAACTCCTTCTGTGCCTGGAAGTCACCTGCGGGATCGGCGTCGTCACGGATCGCCCCCACCAGCGGCGGCGGGGTGGCCAGGGTCGGGGTGAGCACGGCGTCGTAGGGGGCCAGTGCTTCGAGCGCGCCGGCGGCGAAGCGGCGCAGCTCGGCGATCGCCAGCCCGAACTCCGGCCCGCTGACCGCCTCGCCTCGCTCGGTGAGCCATCGGGTCAAGGGCCGGATCTGAGACCGCTGGTCAGGGGTCAGATTCACCACCGACATGGCGGTCCCGACGGCCCAGACGGTCTCGAAGACCGCGACCGCCTCGACCGGCAAGGGCCGCGGGACGTCGACGATCTCGTGACCCAGCGACTCGAGCAACGCAGAGGCGTTCTCCCAGGCCGCGACACACTCGGGGTCGACCGTGGTCGGCGCGATCAGCGGCTCGATGAACCGTGCGATCCGCAACCTCCCCGGCGGCCGATCGCACGCCTCCAGGAACGGCGCCGACTCCTCAGGCGCCCAGAACGGATCACCCGTACGCCGCCCCGCGAGCACGTCGAGGAAGGCCGCCGCGTCCCGCACCGTCCGGGCGATCGGGCCGGCGGTGGCGAGGCCGGCCGCATCGCCGTACATCGGCGACGGCGAGATCCGTCCGCGGGTCGGCTTCAGGCCGACGAGGCCGCAGCACGAGGCCGGGATCCGGATCGAGCCGCCGCCGTCAGAGCCCTGCGCGACCGGCACGAGCCCGGCGGCCACCGCCGCGGCAGCACCTCCGGAGGAGCCACCGGCGATCCGCGTACGGTCCCAGGGGGTGACGGCGGGCGGCGCCACGTCGGGCTCGGTGTAGCAGGGCGAGCCGAACTCGGGGGTGTTGGTCTTCCCGAGCGAGATCATCCCGGCCGCCTCGATCGAGAGCGTCACGTTGTCGGAGACGTCGGGGACGAAGTCGGCGAAGGCCGCCGAGCCGAAGGTCGTGCGTACGCCGCGGGTGAGGTTGAGGTCCTTGATCGCCGTGGGTACGCCCCACAGCGGTGAGGCACCAACCGGCTTGACCGCCAGTTCCCGGGCACAGGTCGAGATGCGTTCCTCCGCCACGGTGACGAAGGCTCCGACATCGTCGAGCCGGGCGATCCTGTCGAGATAGTGCTCGGCGAGCTCTCCCGGGGAGACCTCGCATCGATGCAGCAGCTCTCCCTGTTCCAGGGCGGTCAGATCATGAAGCTCGGCCACCCCTGCAGGCTAACGCCACTCGTCCTCGAGCATCGCGTAGTGCACCAGTGTCGTCCACTCCCCCTTGAACCACTCGGCCTCCCGCTCGACCGCCTCCTTGCGCATCCCGAGCCGCTCGATCACCCGCGCCGAGGCCTCGTTGCGCTCGTCGACCCGGGCGATCACCCGATGCAGGCCGAGCCCGTCGAAGGCCAGCCCGAGCAGCGCCCGGGCGGTCTCGGTGGCGAAGCCCTGCCCGTGGAACTCGGGGTTGAAGGCGTAGCCGATCTCCCCCGACCGCTGCTCCTTGCTGTGCCAGAAGAGCACGACATCGCCGATCAGCCGCCCGCTGTCTCGGTGTTCGACGCCGAGGCAGAGCACCTCACCCTCCCGGCGCAGCACCGAGGGCCGCTTCCACGCCGCATAGGACTCGCGCAGCGCATCGCGGTCCTTCGGCACCGGCGGGATGTAGCGGCACACGTCCTCCCGCGACAGATAGGCGTGCAGGTCCTCGAGGTCGCGCTCAACGGCGATCGGACGCAGCAGGAGCCGCCCGGTGGCGATCGGGTAGTCAGGCGCCAGCACCGGCTCGCCCAGCTCCTGGAAGACGCTCAGGTGCAGGTCTGCGGGCCCGTCAAGGCGCGCGTTGAGCGACTCCCACGGCGTGCGGGTGGGCGGCGCCACCAGCGCGGCCCCGCCCTCCACGAGCCGGGACTCGACACCGACGGAGTCCTCGACCTCGAACGCCACCCGTAAGTGCCCGGCCACCGGGCGTCCGACCTCGACCTCGTCGATGTAGGCGTGCTGGGCAGAGTTGGCAAGCTCGAGCGTCGCCCGGCCCGCATCGAGGATCGTCACATGGGCACCGCCCGGGCCTTCGATCGCGGCCTGCTCGGGAAGGCCGAGGGTGTCGCGGTAGAAGGCCACCGCCTCGTCATAGTCCTTCGCCTCGACCACCAGGCGGAGCTGCTTCACGGGTCCACTCATGCCCGCAACGTACGGCCGAACGGCCCATCGCGCACGCGATAAATGACGAAGGCCAGGTCTCCCCCCGGAGAGACCTGACCTCGTGTGCCGCCTGGACGGGTGCTCAGGCGGCTGCGGGCGCGAAGCCCGCGAGCTTCTCGACGGCCTCGCGGAAGCGGGCCTGGGCGTCGGCGTCGGTGAAGACGTCGATCTCGTGGACCGGCTGGGAGACGATGGCGTCCTCGACGACGATGGCGCCGCCGATGCCGGCCGAGCGCGCAGCGTCGGCGTGGGACCACTTGGCACCGTAGGGCGTCGGGGCGACGCCGACGACGGAGAGGACCTTGCCCTTGAGCACGCCGGCGGCGTACGGACGCGAGAGCCAGTCGATCGCGTTGTTGATCACGGCGGGCATGGTGCCGTTGTACTCAGGGGTCACGATGAGCACGCGGTCGGCGGCGTCGATCACCTTGCGGAACTGGGTCACGGCCTCGCCCGGGTCGGCCTCGAGGTCCTCGTTGAAGAACGGCAGCTCCGCGAGGCCGTCGACGATCTCCAGCACGACACCGTCAGGCGCCTCGGCGACGAGCTTCTCGGCGAGCTTGCGGTTGATGGAGTCGGCGCGGAGGCTGCCAACGAGTACGGCGATGCGGGTGTCGGTCACGGGTTCTCCTCGTAGGACGCGGAAAGTTCAATGTTGAACTGTCCAACGCCGTCCCCGCGGAGATTCATTCCGTGACAGCAGCCTCCACGGGTGTGGTCTCGCCCACATGCCGGCGCAGGCCGAAGGTCAGGCCGTCGACCAGCGCCTCCCAGGACGCCTCGATCACGTTGGACCCGACCCCGACCGTCGTCCACGACGTCACGCCGTCGGAGGTCTCGATCAGCACCCGCGTCTTCGCGTCGGTGCCGTGCCCCTGGTCGAAGATCCGCACCTTGAAGTCGATCAGGTCGAAGTCGGCGACCACCGGGAAGGCACGCGTGATCGCGGCCCGCAGCGCCTGGTCGAGCGCGTTGACGGGGCCGTTTCCCTCCCCCGTCTCGACGTGGCGTACGCCGTCGGCATGGATCTTCACGATCGCCTCGGTGGTCGAAGCGGTCTCCGCCCCGCCGCCGCGGGCCTCGGAGATGACCCGCCAGGACTCGACGTCGAAGTAGGACGGACGCGCACCCTCGACCTCCTCGATCAGGAGCAGTTCGAAGGAGGCGTCGGCCGCCTCGAAGGTGTAGCCCTGCTCCTCCAGCGCCTTCACCCGGTCGGTCACTCGGGTCACCAGGTCGCGGTCGTCGGAGAGGTCGTAGCCGAGCTCGCGGCCCTTGAGCTCGATCGAGGCTCGCCCGGCCATGTCGGAGACCAGCAGCCGCATGTCGTTGCCGACCCCGGCGGGGTCCATGTGCTGGTAGAGGTCGGGGTCGACCTTGATCGCGGAGGCGTGCAGCCCGGCCTTGTGGGTGAAGGCGGAGGCGCCCACGTAGGGCTGCCGGCCAGCGGGCGGCACGTTGGTCACCTCGGCGACCGCGTGGGCCACCCGAGTCGCCTCGCTCAGCAACCCGGTCGGCAGCACCTCGCGGCCGAGCTTGAGCTGCAGGTTGGCGACGACGGAGACCAGGTCGGCGTTGCCCGTACGCTCCCCGTAGCCGTTGATGCAGCCCTGGACGTGCATCGCGCCGGCGTCCACGGCGGCCAGCGAGTTGGCGACGGCGCACCCGGTGTCGTTGTGGCAGTGGATCCCGACCGCTCCGTGGGTGTGCTCACGGACGTCGTGGACGACGTCGGCGACCCAGGTCGGGAGCATCCCGCCGTTGGTGTCGCACAGCGCGACCACCTCGGCACCTGCCTCGTAGGCGGTCTTGAGGACCTCGAGGGCGTAGTCGCGGTTGGCCCGGTAGCCGTCGAAGAAGTGCTCGGCGTCGAGGAAGACCTGCTGGCCCTCCTCGCGCAGGTGGGAGACGGTGTCGCGGATCATCGCGAGGTTCTCCTCGAGCGTGGTGCGCAGCGCCAGCTCGACGTGGCGGTCGTGGGACTTCGCGACCAGGGTCACGACGCTCGCGCCGGAGTCCCGGAGAGCCGCCACCTGGGGGTCGTCGGCCGCCTTGACCCCGGCCTTTCGGGTGGACCCGAAGGCCGCCAGCCGCGCGTGCTTGAGGTCGAGCTCATCGACCGCGCGGCGGAAGAACTCGGTGTCCTTCGGGTTCGCGCCGGGCCAGCCGCCCTCGATGAACCCGACGCCCAGGCCGTCGAGGTGCCGCGCGATCGCGAGCTTGTCGGCGACGCTGAGGTTGAGGCCCTCCTGCTGCGCACCGTCGCGCAGAGTGGTGTCGTAGACGTGGAATTCCATGGCTTCTCTGTCCTCGGGGTCGGCCTGGGGCTGGTGCTGGGGCTGGGCAACAAAAAACCCTCTCGGGAACGAGAGGGTGGCGCGTCGGGCAAGGCTCGACGCGCTAGCGAATGATGATGACGTGGTTCGTCATAGCCCTGATACTGCCACGAAATCTCTCCCCGTGGGACGAGCGTCTCACCAGCCGAGGAGCTCGACCCACCACGGCTCGTCGCCGCCGGAGAACTGCGAGCCTTCCTCGGCAAGGGTCTGGACCGGGAAGAGCGCCAGGGTGAGGACCACGGCGAACCCGAGGATCCACGGCACCCATCGCGCCGAGATCCGGTGGACCACCGTGGTCACCGGGTCGCGCAGCCGGTCACGGCCGGAGCCGGTCCACAGCGCGGTCACGAACGCCAGACCGGCCAGACCCAGGGCCGCCTCGAGGGAGAGCTGGAGGGCGTAGCCGATCAGCACCGCGGCCACCACGAACCCGAAGCCCCATACCCCGACCACGAACGTCTTCGGGAGCGAGCGGACCAGCCGCCAGGGCGCACCGATCAGCAGCCGAGGCGCGTCGTGCCACTTGCGGCCTCGATACCAGCGCCAGCGGCGCAGGTCGCCGGCAGCCAGGGTGGCGGCGCGGATCAGCCAGGCCCCACCGAGCACGGTCAGGAAGCCAACGCTCGGGAACGCGGCGACCACGCCGACGGCGAAGGCGAGCAGACCGAGCCAGATGGCGGCTCGGCGCACCTTCTCGAGTCGGGGGTCGTGCCGCACCGGCAGGGCGACGGGAGCGACCGGTGTGGTTGCCTTCTCCCGCTCGGCCCGGTCGCTCAGCGAGAGCTGCTCGACGGGTTTGTGCACGAACGGCCGGCGCGGCGTACGCAGCCACTCGCGGACCTCGTCCAGCGTCGGGCGGTCGGCGGGGTCGGGTGAGAGCGCCTGGCCGAGCAGCCCGCGCAGCGGCTGCGGCACCCCCTCCAGGTCGTGCTCGCCGCGCCGGGCGCGGTCCATCAGCTTCATCGGGTTGCCCTCGCCGAAGGGCGGGCGGCCGGTCGCTGCGTACGCCACCACGGAGGCCCAGGAGTGCACGTCCGAGGCCGGGGTCGCCGGGTCACCGACCGCGATCTCCGGCGGCAGGTAGCCGGGCGTGCCGATCAGCAGGCCGGTCACGGTGATCTTCGGGTCGTCGGCGACGCGGGCCAGCCCGAAGTCGATCAGGATCGGGGTGCGACCCTCCATGATGATGTTGGCCGGCTTGATGTCGCGGTGGAGGACGCCGACGGCATGGCAGTCGGCGATGCCCTCGGCCAGGTCGCTGGCCAGCTGCTCGACGTCCTCGCGCGAGAGCGGCCCGTCGTTGATGATCCTGTCGTGCAGCGTTGGGCCCGGGACGTAGCGGGTCGCCAGCCACGGCACCTCGCCCCACGGATCGGCACCCACGACTCCGGCCACCCACCGGCTCCGCACCCGCTGCAGCGAGGAGACCTCGCGCGCGAGACGCTGACGGCCCTCCTCGTCGCCCACGAACTGCGTACGCAGCACCTTCAGCGCGACTCGCTCACCGCTCGTGCGGTGGCCGGCCAGGTGGACCCGCCCCATCCCACCCTGCCCCAGCAACGAGATCAGGTCGTAGTCACCAACGGTCTCCCGTTGGTTCGCCGGCAGGCGGCGTGGGGCTGTCGTCACCTGACAAACCTTATCGGCCGCGGCCGACATCCGGCCGAGGCGTCGCCCCGGTCGGCCGAGGCGTCGCGTACG
>NZ_JBHVKJ010000076.1:0-22959 GCF_042798275.1 Nocardioides sp. NPDC057767
AGACAGGAGCTGGCCCGGGCCAGCTCGACGAAAGCCTCCGCCGCCGGCGAGAGCGTCGACGCCTCGAAGACCAGCCCGTAGCGCCGGCTCAGCGCGGGTGTGAACGAGCGGACCTCCGCGCCGCGCGCCCGGGCGAAGCCGGCCAGTGAGCGCTCGATGAAGGTGCCACCGACGCCGGCCAGCGCGAAGGACAGGCGGGCTTCTCTGTTCTGGAGCACCGCAGCCGGCGGACGAAGCCGGCCGGCGGCCGCCATGGTGCGCACGATCTCGTCGGCGTGCGATCCTCCCGGGGGGACGACGACGAGCGGGATGTCGGGGAGCTCGTCCCACCGGATCGGGTCGTGCGCGGGGACCTCGCTCCCCTCGGGGAAGGCGATCCAGTACTCCTGGGTACCCAGCTCGATCACGTCGAGCGGCTGGTCCCTGGGGCTCGGCCGAGCGCTCTCGGCGTAGGGAAGATGCGACACCACGATCTCGCAACCACCGCTGCGCAGCGCGACCGTCGCATCGTCATCGCTCTGCTTGCCGATGCTGATGAGCACCTTCGGATAGCGGCGGCGGTACTCGGCGACGAGCGCGGGCACCATCCCGGTGCCGAGCGCGGGGATGGTGGAGAGGTCGAGACGGCCGTGGAGCTGCCCCTCCCGGTCACGCACTGCGCCTTCAGCGGCCGCGACACCGCGCAGGATCCGCCGCGCGGAGCCGACCATGGTCAGGCCTGCGGAGGTCGGCACCATCCCCCTCCCGATCCGGTGGAAGAGGGCGGTACCGAGCTCACGCTCGAGCGAGCGGAGCGCCTGCGAGATCGTCGGCTGTGCGACGCCGAGCGACGTCGCGGCCGCGTGCACGCTGTCGTGGTCGACGACGGCGAGGAAGTAGCGCAGGTGGTGCACGTCCATGGCTCCAACCTAGGTGGTCGGCCGAGCCGTATGTCAGGTCAGCGCGCCGCCATCCGGATCGCGCCGTCCAGCCGGATCGTCTCGCCGTTGAGGTAGCCGTTCTCCACGATGGTGCCAGCGAGGTGGGCGAACTCGTCGACGTGGCCGAGGCGGGCCGGGTTGGGGACGGTGGCCTCCAGCGAGGCACGTACGTCCTCACGCAGCCGGGCGAGCAGCGGTGTGTCCATGATGCCGGGAGCAACGGTGCAGACGCGAATGTTGCGGCTCGCCAGGTCCCGCGCGGCGGTCAGGGTCATCCCGACGACGCCGGCCTTCGACGCGGCGTAGTTGACCTGCCCGATCTGTCCTTCGTACGCCGCCACCGAAGCGGTGAGCACGATGGCGCCGCGCTCCCCATCGAGGAGGTCGAGCCGCGCCATCCGCTCCGCGCCGAGCCGCAGCGCGTTGAACGAGCCGATCAGGTTCAGCCGGATCACGAACTCGAAGTCCTCCAGCGACCCGGCGCTGCCGTCCTTGTCGAGGATCCGCATCCGGCGGCCGGCGCCGGCGCAGTGCACCAGCCCGCGCAGCCCGCCCTGGGCATCGGCGATGTCGAGCGCAGCGGCGAACTGGTCTGCGTCGGTGACGTCGGCGGGGGCGAACGTGGCGCTCTCGCCGAGCTCGCCCGCGACCCGCTCCCCTTCTGAGCCCGGCAGGTCGATCAGGGTGA
Organism: Nocardioides sp. NPDC057767; assembly: GCF_042798275.1. Taxonomy (NCBI): domain Bacteria; kingdom Bacillati; phylum Actinomycetota; class Actinomycetes; order Propionibacteriales; family Nocardioidaceae; genus Nocardioides; species Nocardioides sp. NPDC057767. The sequence continues at coordinate 1,609 of NZ_JBHVKJ010000076.1, forward strand.
CCCGGGCGCCCTTCTTCAGCAGTCGTCGGGCAGTGGCGAGGCCGAGTCCGGAGGCTCCTCCGGTGACGGCGGTGGTGAGGCCTTCCAGCCGCATGTGGTCCCTTTCGGAGAAGTGTCAGACAAGCTCGAGGATCGTCGCGTTGGCGAGCCCGCCGGCCTCGCACATCGCCTGCAGGCCGTAGCGGATGCCGTGGTCGCGCATGTGGTGGGCCAGCCGAGTCATCAGGATCGCCCCGGAGGCGCCGAGCGGGTGGCCCACGGAGATCGCGCCGCCGAGCGGGTTGAGCCGCTCGTCGAGGCCGCCGGTCTCCGCCTGCCAGGCCAGCGGAACCGGGGCGAACGCCTCGTTGACCTCGTAGACGCCGATGTCGTCGATGCCGAGCCCGGCGCGCTGCAGCACCTTCGCGGTGGCCGCGATCGGGGCGGTCAGCATCATCACCGGGTCGTCGCCGGCGAGAGCCGAGGCGTGCACCCGCACGATCGGCTGCCACCCGCGTGCCGCGGCGGTCTCGCTCGAGGTCACCAGCAGCGCCGCGGCGCCGTCGGAGATCTGCGACGAGTTGCCGGCGGTGATCACGCCGTCCTCCCGGAAGACCGTACGCAGCCCGCCCAGTGTCTCCACCGAGGTGCCGCGGCGCAGCCCCTCGTCGGCCTCGAGACCGGCGATCGGCACCAGCTGAGCGGCGAAGGCGCCGGCATCGGTGGCTGCGGCGGTGCGCGCGTGCGACCGCGCGGAGTACTCGTCGAGCCGCTGTCGCGAGAAGCCCCACTTGTCGGCGACCATCTCGGCGCCGATGCCCTGGTTGAACCCGTCGACGCCGTAGCGCTCGAGGACGGACGGCGGGTAGGGCACGCCGTCGCCGCGGGCGCTGCCCATCGGCACCCGGGTCATCGACTCGACGCCACCGGCGACGGCGATGTCGTAGTGGCCGGCGATCACGCCGGCAGCCGCGAAGCTGACGGCCTGCTGACCCGATCCGCAGCGCCGGTCGACCACGGTGCTCGGCACCGACTCGGGCCACCCGGCCGCGAGCACGCCGACCCGGCCGATGCTGCCGGACTGGTCGCCGACCTGGCTCACGCAGCCCCAGATGACGTCGTCGACGGCTGCCGGCTCGAGGTCGTTGCGTGCCGCCAGCGCGGCGAGCACGTGGGCGCTCAGATCGCCGGGGTGGATGTCGGCGTAGGCGCCGTTGCGCCTGCCGATCGGCGTGCGGATGGCGTCGACGATCACTGCATCACGCATGAGTGTCTCCTGGTTCGTCGGCGAGGGGTTCGTCGGCGACGGGTTCGTTGGCGATGGCCCGAAGCTCGTTCTTGAGGATCTTTCCGGCGGGGTTGCTGGGCAGCTGGTCGACGACGTGCACGGCGCGGATCTTCTTGTAGGGCAGCACCCGCTCCGCGACGTACGTCATCAGTGCGGTCGCGTCGACACGACGGTCCGCGGCGGGGACCACGAAGGCGACCGGCTCCTGGCCGAACCCGGTGACGTCGCGGCCGACGACGGCGGCGCGGCCGACGTCCGGATGGCTGACGAGCAGGTCCTCGAGCTCGCGCGGATAGACGTTGTAGCCCTTGTAGATGAGCATGTCCTTGGCCCGGTCGCAGATGAAGAGGAAGCCGTCCTCGTCGATGTAGCCGATGTCGCCGGTGTCGAGCCAGCCCTCGACGTACTGCGCCGCGGTGGCGTCGGGCCGACCGAGGTAGCCGTCGGTGACCTGCGGGCCCCGGACCCACAGTTCGCCGCGCTGCCCCGGCCCGAGCGGCGGCTCCCCCGGCACGCCGGAGCGGATCTGGAGCTCGGTGTCGAAGACCGGCAGGCCGACGCTCCCCTGCTTGCGCAGGCCGTCTCGGAAGGCGATCCCGCCCGAGACGAGACAGGTCGCCTCGGTGAGGCCGTAGCCCTCCAGGATCGTCGCCGACGGGAACAGGTCCTGCAGGGCTTCCAGGGTCGGTCCGTCGATCGGCGCAGCACCCGAGGACACGACCCGCACCGAGGAGAAGTCGCGCTCGCCGGTGTCGGCCGAGGCCCCGACAAGGGCATGCCACATGGTCGGGCTGCCGGTGATGTAGGTCGCCCGCTCCCGCTCGGCCAGGTCCAGCATCCGGGTCGGCTCGAATCGGCCGAGCAACACCTGCGTGGTGCCGCACACGTGCAGGAAGCTGCTGTTGATCAGCGCGTGCGCGTGGAACATCGGCGAGACCACGATGCTCACCGCGTCGCCGGGCGCCACGCCGGCCTCGGCGGCGTCCGGCAACGGCACCAGCATGCAGCCACCGCCGTCAAGCGCCTCGATCGCGTGCCCGGCCCGCCAGCCGGTCATCTGTGCGACGTTGGCGACCACGTTGCGGTGCAGCACGCGGACCGCCTTCGAGACGCCGGTCGTGCCGCCGGTGTAGGCGAGGTGTGCGACGTCGTCGGGTCCGACGCGGGTCTCGGGCGGGGTCGTCGGGTGGCCCGCGACGAAGTCGTCGAGCCGGACCGCGTCGGCCGGGAGATCGCGGGTGGTCGGTGCCGCCGAGGTCGGCGGAACCACGACCACCGTACGCAGTCCGGTGCCCGCGCGGGCCTCGTCGAGTACCCGGGCGTGCTCGGGGTGCGAGAGCGCCGCGACCGCGCGGGTCTGCTCGATCTGGGCCCGCAGCCCGGGCACGGGCTGCAGCGGATTGGTCGGTGACACCGTGGCGCCGGCCAGCAGGATCCCGTAGTAGGAGGGCAGGAACCACAGCGAGTTCGGCTGGTGCAGCACCACGACGTCGCGGTCCCCGACACCAGCGGCGCGAAGGCCGTGGGCGATCGCGCAGGCTCGGGCATGGAGCTCGGCGAACGTCAGCGTCTCCTCGCCGTCGCGCAGCGCGACCCGGTCGCCGTAGGCCGCAGCAGCGCCCGCGTTGAGGTCCCCGACCGTGATCGGGGCGTAGGACAGCTCCCGCGGCAGCTGGGCCGGCCAGTAGCCACCGGTGGCCGGTCGCGTCGCGGGGCTCATCGGCCCTGCCAGACCGGACGGCGCTTCTCCGCGAAGGCGCGCGCCCCCTCCGCGGCATCGGAGGACGCGAACACCGGCTCCACGATCTCCCGCTGCCGGACGTAGCGCTCCTCGGTCGGCCAGTCACGTGACTCGACCATCACCCGCTTGCTCGCCGCGACCGCGAGAGGACCGTTGGCCGCGATCCGGTCGGCGAGCGCCAGCGCGGCGTCGAGCGCGGAGCCGTCCTCGACGACGTGGTTGACCAGCCCGATGTCGTAGGCCCGCCGGGCCTCCAGGAAATCCCCGGTCAGGACCAGCTCCATGGCGATGGCGGGTGGGATCCGCTCCGGCAGCCGGAGCAGGCCGCCACCGGCGGCGACCAGGCCGCGCTTGACCTCCGGGACGCCGAACCGGGCGCCGCGCCCGGCGACGACCATGTCGCAGGCGAGTACGATCTCGCAGCCGCCGGCGAGGGCGTACCCCTCGACGGCCGCGATGACCGGCTTGGCCGGCGGCGTCTCGGTGATGCCCGCAAAACCGCGACCCGGAACGCTCGGGCGCTCGCCGCGCAGGAATGCCTTCAGGTCCATGCCCGCACAGAAGGTGCCGCCGGCGCCGGTGATGACACCGACGGACAGGTCGGGCCGGGCGTCGAGCGTGTCCAACGCGGCGGCTACGGCGTCGGAGACCGCCCGGTCCACTGCGTTCCTGGCTTCGGGTCGGTCGAGGGTGATGACGAGGACGCCGGGGCGCTCCTCGACGCGGACCACGGCGGCGGTGTCGGGTCTGGTGTCGATGCTCATCGAATGCTCCTTCTCGGGGGTCACAGACCGAGCGACTTGGCGACGATGGTCTTCATGACCTCGCTGGTGCCGCCGTAGATGCGGCTGACCCGGGCGTCGGCGTAGAGCCGCGCGATGGGGTATTCGTTCATGTAGCCGTAGCCACCGTGCAGCTGCAGGCACTTGTCGACGACCCGCGCCTGCATCTCGGTCATCCACAGCTTCAGGGCCGCCGCGTCGGGACCGGAGAGATCGCCGCGGTCGTGCGCCTCGAGCGCCTGGTCGAGGAACGCCTGGCCGGCCGCGACGTCGGCGGCACACTCGGCGAGCACGAACTTGGTGTTCTGGAACTCGGCGACCGCCTTGCCGAAGACCTGCCGTTCGCGGACGTAGTCACGGGCGAGGTCGACGGCGTGGGCGGCAGCCGACCAGGCCCCGACGGCGATGGTCAGCCTCTCTTGGGGAAGGTTGTGGCTGAGGTAGCCGAACGCCTGACCCTCCTCACCGAGCAGGTCCGCGGACGGCACCCGCACGTCGTCGAAGGAGAGCTCGCAGGTGTCCTGCGCCTTCAGCCCCATCTTGTCGAGGATCCGGCCGACCTGATATCCAGGGCTCTTCGTGTCCACGACCAGGATGCTCAGTCCGGTGCGACGGTTGGCGGGGTCGGGCGCGGAGGTCCGGGCGACCACCAGGACCCGGTCGGCGTTGTAGCCGCCGCTGATGAAGGTCTTGGCGCCGTTGAGGATGTAGCAGTCGCCGTCGAGGCGGGCGCTCGTGCGGATCCCGGCGAGGTCGGATCCGGTGCCGGGCTCGGTCATCGCGATGGCGGTCATCAGCTCACCGGACGCGAAGCCGGGCAGCCATCGCTGCTTCTGCTCCTCGGTGGCGTACGCCAGCAGGTAGGGCAGCACCAGATCCATGTGCACCCGGAGCGGTCCGAGGTTGATGTTGGACCGCACCGACTCCTCGGTGACGATGGCGTTGAACTTGTAGGACGCCACGCCTGCGCCGCCATACTCCTCCGGCACCTGGATCCCGACGATCCCGAGCTCGGCGGCCTGGCGGTAGAACTCCCGCGGTGGGTGGCCGGCCCGCTCCCAGTCGGGGAAGTCGGGGGCGACCTGCTTCTCGAAGAACTGGCGGACCGTGCCCCGGAAGGCCTCGTGGTCCTCGTCGAAGATCGTGCGCTGCATCGTTGCTCCTGGAATCAGAGGGACGTACGTGTCAGACCGGCCAGCCGGGCCTTGTCGCGCTCCGGGTTCACCATCAACATGGCGGCGAGGGCGCCGACGACGGCGAAGGCCCCGAAGATCTGGAAGGCCCTGGCGAACCCGTCGGCCGGGCTAGCCGCGGCGTCGACGATCACGCCGGTGACGTACGGCGCCACCAGGCCGCCGACGGCCATCAGGGCCAGGAAGATCCCGAGCGTGTTGGCCATCTGCCGCGGCCGGACGACCTCGGAGATCGCGGAGTTGAACAGCGGGAAGACGCTGGCGCCGAACGCGTAACCGACCGAGACGACGATCACCGCCACGACGGGCGCACCCAGGTAGGGCACCACCGTCATCGCCAGGCCGCACACCAGCAGGCCGGCCGCGGGCACGATGCCGCGGAGCACTCGCGAGGTGGCGCCCCTGGCGAGCAGTCGGTCGCCGACGCCGGAGAGCAGGAACATCACGACCAGGCTGGCGATGCTGGGGAAGGCGAACATCGTGCCCGCCTGGACCTGGCTGTAGCCGAGACCGAGCTCGAAGTAGGACGGCAGGAAGGTCAGCACGACGGTGACGAGTGCGTACATCGACATCACCGCGAGGGCGCCGCCGACGAAGGTCGGGGTGGTGAGCACCGCTCTCCACGGCGAGACCGGCTCGTCGTCGTCCGAGGCCGGGGTCGCCTTGTCGGTGCCGTAGGGACCGACCCGCCAGGTCGGCAGCCAGAACACGGCCCACACCACGCCCGCGGCCGCGAGCACCAGGAAGGCGGCTCGCCACCCCTGCGTCGCCATCAGGATCGCGAGGGCCGGTGCGATCGCGATCTTGGCGATCGAGGCGGAGGCGGTGATGCACGCGGCGGGCAGGCCGCGCTTCTCGCGCGGATGCCAGGAGAACACCGAGGTGTGCACGAGCGCACTGGAGGGACCTTCGAGGAAACCGAGCAGCATCCGGCTGAGCAGCAGCACCGTGAACGTCGCCGAGAGCACCAGCGGCAGCATCGCCACCGACCACCCGATGGCGAGGAGAACGAGGGCCGCCTTCAGCGTCATCCAGCGGTTCAGCGGTCCTGCGAAGAAGCCGCCGATGGTGAAGGCCAGGAAGAACGCGCTGCCGACCAGACCGATCTGCGAGGCGCTCAGTCCGAGCTCTTTCGCGAGCGGCTGGGCAGCGAGGCCGAACACGGCCTTGTCGGCCCAGTTGACGACGTACAGCGAAACCAGCAGGCCGGTGAAACCCCACGCCTTGGCACGTGACTCACCTGCTTGCGTATCGGCCCCTGACGAGGCGGAGAGATGGGTAGCGGTCACGGTTGTCTCCTTCGCAGAACCACAGGGATCGCTGCCCCGGCCGGTCAGTGCTCGGGCCGTCATCGGGCGGCATCACCATGGTTGTGGCGCCGGGTCCCGCACCGCAAAGACTCTTCGGCTAACCGATCGATAGGTGATTCCTATGACGACAGTCACACTTCAGGCACTGATGAAGTCGGGCCGTCTGCGCTCCAGGAAGGCCGACCGGCCCTCGGCGAACTGGCTGCCGGCGAGGAGCTCGACCTGGAGGTCGGCCTCGGCCGCGAGTACGCCGTCGAGGCTCTGGTCGGTCTGGGTGAGGATGCGCCGGGTGCCGGTCACCATCGGTGCCGAGAGCTCGGCCAGCCGCGAGGCGAGCTCGACGGCGTGCTCGAGCGCACGACCGTCGTCGACGACGGTCTCGACCGCGCCGATCCGCTCGGCCTCGGCGGCGTCGAAGGTGCGTACGGTCAGCAGCAGCTCGCGTGCGCGTCCCTGGCCGACGCGGCGCGGGAGGGTGTAGGCGAGGCCGGTGTCGGGGCCGAGCCCGATCTTCCCGAAGGAGGTCGAGAAGGTCGCCGAGCGGCCGGCGACCACGAGGTCGCAGGCGGCGGCCAGGGCGAGGCCGAGGCCGTAGGCGCCACCCTCGACCGCGGCGAGGATCGGCCGCTCGCCGGTGGCCAGCTGGCGTACGACGGCGTTGACGACCTCGAGCCGCTGCCGGGCGACGTCGCGGTCCTGCGACATCGACCGGATGTCGCCGCCCGCGGAGAACACCGAGCCGGAGCCGGTCAGGACGACGGCGCGGGCCTCCACCTCGGCTGCCCGGAGTGCGTCGAGCAGGTCCAGCCGGTCGGCGAGGTCGAGCGCGTTGCGGCGCTCGGGACGGTCGAGGGTGAGGATCCGGACGTGGCCCCGGTCCTCGACCCGGACCGCCTTGGTCCGCAGGCTCTCGCTCATCCCTGGAACTCCTTGATCATCTGCTTGGCGATGATCAGCTTCTGGATCTCGCTGGTGCCCTCGTAGAGCCGGAAGAGCCGCGCGTCGCGGTAGAACCGCTCGACCGGCACCTCGCGCATGTAACCGAGACCGCCGTGGATCTGGACCGCGCGGTCGGCGATCCGGTCGACGGCCTCGGTGCAGAACAGCTTGCACAGCGACGGTGCCGTACGCCGGTCGCTGCCGTCGTCCCAGCTACGGGCTGCCTCGAGCACCATCGCCCGACCGGCGTACGCCTCGGTCCGGCTCTCGGCGAGCATCGCCTGGATCAGCTGGAACTCGGCCAGCTTCTGGCCGCCCTGCCCGTTGGTCGTGGCGTGGCGCAGGCTCTCCTCGATCAGCCGGTCGGCCAGGCCGACGGTCAGCGCAGCGATGTGCAGCCGGCCCTTGGCCAGCGACCGCATCGCCGCCGAGAAGCCCTCGCCCTCGACCTCGCCGACCAGGTTCTCGGCGGGCACCCGCACGTTGTCGAGGAAGATCTCCGACGTCACCGCACCGCGCTGACCCATCTTGTGGTCGCGCGGGCCGATGGTGACGCCGGGGGTGTCGGTCGGCACCACGAACACCGAGATGTTCTTCGCGCCCTCGGCGAGGTCGCCGGTGCGGGCGAAGACCATGAGCAGGTCGGCCCAGATCGCGTTGGTGATGAAGCGCTTCTGCCCGTTGATGACGTACGCATCGCCCTCACGCACCGCGCGCGTGCGCAGGCCGCTCGGGTCGGAGCCGGCCTCCGGCTCGGTCAGTGCGAAGGACGCCACCAGCTCGCCGCTGGCCAGCCCGGGCAGGTACTGCTGCTTCTGCCGCTCGGTGCCGCAGTTGACCAGCACCTGGCCGGCGATGCCGTTGTTGGTGCCGAACATCGAGCGGAACGACGGCGTCGTCCAGCCGAGCTCCATCGCCAGCCGGACCTCCTCCGACATGCTGAAGCCGAGACCGCCGTACTCCTCGGGGATGGCATAGCCGAACAGGCCCATGGCCGCGGCCTGCCGGCGGAGCCGGTCGGGGATCTGGTCGGTCTCCTCGATCTCGTCCTCGGCCGTGACGACCTCCTTGCGGACGAACGCGCGGACGGCGTCGAGGATCGAGTCGAACTCGTCGGGCTCCATGGGTGCTCCTTCGTGCAGGGATCAGGGCGTGGGAACGGGTACGTCGCCGGGCCGGCCCACCACGCCGTCGGCGGCCAGCCGGTCGATGGCATCGGCGTCGAGGCCGAGCTCGGCGAGGACGGCGTCGGTGTGGGCGCCGAGCTCGGGAATGGCCCCCATCGGCAGCTCGACGTCGCGGAACGTCATCGGCGGCAGCACGCCGCGGACCGGCCCTGCGGGAGTGTCGACATCGCGCCACCGGTCGCGCCCGACGAGCTGCGGGTGGTCGACGAGGCCGGACATGTCGTTGATCTGGGCAGCGGGCACGCCGGCCGCGGCGAGCCGGGCATCGAGGTCGGCGGTGGCGAAGCCACGGGTGTGCTCGGCGACGACCGCGTCGCACTCCTCGCGGTTGGCGACGCGCAGCGGGTTGGAGGCCAGCCGCGGGTGGTCGGCGAGGTCGGGCCGGTCGAAGACGTCGGTCACCAGCGCCCGCCAGCCGCGGTCGTTCTGGACGCCGATCAGGATCTCGCCGTCGGCGGTCGGGTAGGCGTCGTAGGGCGCGATCGAGGCGTGGCTGAGCCCCATCCGGGGGATCTGGCGGCCGCCGTACATCTGCATGTACATCGGGTGGCCGAGCCACTCCACGGTCGCGTCGAACATCGACACGTCGACGATGCCGCCCCTGCCGGTGCGCTCGCGGCGGAAGAGGGCGGCGAGGATCGCCTGGCTGGTGTAGAGCCCGGCGGCGATGTCGGAGCTCGGGACGCCGGTCTTGGTCGGCGTCTCGGGGGTGCCGGTGACCGAGATCAGGCCGGACTCCGCCTGGATCAGCATGTCGTAGGCCTTGCGGTCGCGCAGCGGGCCGCCGGTGCCGTAGCCGGAGATGCCGGCGACGACGAGCCGCGGATGGCGTTCGGCGAGCTCCTCGGCTCCGAGGCCGAGCCGCTCGGCGGCGCCGGGTGCGGCGTTCTGCAGGAACACGTCGGCGCCGGCGACCAGCCGGCGCGCGAGCTCGGCGCCGTCGGCCGACTTGAGGTCGAGCGCCACCGACTCCTTGCCGCGGTTGAGCCACACGAAGTGCGAGGCGAGGCCGTGCACCGCATGGTCGTAGTTGCGCGCGAAGTCGCCCTCGCCCACCCGCTCCAGCTTGATCACGCGGGCACCGAGATCCGCGAGATGACGGGTGGCGAGCGGGGCCGCGACGGCCTGCTCGAGGGCGACCACGGTGATGCCCGCCAACGGGAGGTCGATGGCCGTGTCGGTGGTCATGCAGAAAGCATGGCGCGACTTCTTATGCCCGTCCAATACCTAATCATTGGATGATTGTTCCCACTGATGCAAGAGTTGTCCCTATGGATCTGCACCATCTCGAGGCCTTCCTGGCCGTCGCCGAGGAGCTGCACTTCGGCCGGGCGGCCGAACGGCTGCACATCGCCCAGCCCCCGCTGAGCCGCACCATCAAGCAGCTCGAGCGGGACCTCGGTGCCCAGCTCTTCGACCGGACGACCCGGAGCGTACGGCTGACGTCCGCCGGCGAGGCGCTGGTGCGGCCGGCGCAGGAGGTGCTCGAGGGCATGCGCACCGCACGCCGGGCGGTCCGCTCGGCAGGCAGGGGCGAGACCGGACGGGTCCGGATCGGGTTCGCCGGTCCGTCCTCCCACGTGCTGGTGGGCCAGCTCGGCCGGATCGTGCGCGAGCAGCATCCCGGGATCGAGCTGATGCTGCAGAGCACCACCTACAACTACGAGGCGCTGCGCTCGCTGCAGGACGGCGAGCTCGACCTGGCCATCGCGCGCTGGCGGATCGAGCCGCAGGGGCTGGCGCACCGGGTCATCGCGATCGAGCACTACGTGCTCGCCGTGCCCGCCGGACACCGGCTGGCCGGCCGAGGGCACGTCAGCATGGCGGAGTGCCGGGACGAGCCCTTCGTGGCGCTGCCGGCGGACCCCGGCTCGAGCGTGCGCGACGCCTTCGTCGAGACGGCGTCCCAGGCCGGGTTCGTGCCCAACATCGTGCAGACCGCGCCGGACAGCTGGACCGCCGTCGCGCTGGTCGCAGCCGGCGTCGGGATCACGTTCACGCTCGACACCGCGATCGCCAACGTCGTGCAGACCGGCATCGACGTGGTCCGGATCAGCGAGTGCGAACGGCCCACGTTTCAGCAGCTCGCCTGGCGTCAGGAGGACCGGAGCCCGGCGCTGCACGCGGTGCTGCGCGCCTCGGAGGAGGCCTTGCCGACCCCGGAGCTGCCGTCGACCCCGCCCGCCTGACCACCGGTCAGCCGTCGGTCGCCACCTTCACCAGGCCGACCTGCGAAGCGGTGGCGACGTGGCGACCGGTCGCGTCGAACAGCTCCCCGACGCCGTGGGCACGCCCGTGCGCGATCGACTCCACGCGGCAGTCGAACTGGTGCCAGCCGGTCAGGTCGGAGGCGGCGTGGAACGTCAGCGCGTGGGTCAGGCTGAGGATCCGGGCGCCAGACTTGTGCCGAGCCGACCCGAGCGCCAGGAAGGACGCCTCGAGAATGCTCATGTCGCTCACGTAGGCGACCAGCGCTGCGCGCAGGACCGGGTCGTCCGGCAGTGGGCTCGTCGCCCGGAAGAAGGTGGTCTGACGGTCGTTCGGCTCGGCGACGGTGAAGTACGGCGGGGCCACCGCGTGCCGGAAGTGGACCGGCCGGCGGAGCCGCCACCAGGGCGGGATCCGCTCGTCGGAGCCGAACCTGTCGGCCAGGTCCGGCAGTGTCACGGGGTCGGGCGCGGGCGCCGGCCGGACGGAGCTGTAGGAGGGCAGGTCGGCACGGACCGTCGCCCACCGCGTGACCGCACTGAAGAGCTCCTCTCCCGCGTCGCCGAGCAGCCGGCTGCGCCGGGTCGCCAGCGACGGTGCGTCGGAGACGACCGTGACCTCCCAGTGCAGCGGCCGGTCCGTCGGCACTCCGCCGACGAAGTCGGCCTGCAGGCTGATGATCCGCTGGTCGGCCCCTACCCCTCGGCCGGCGGCGACCAGTGCCTGGGCCAGGAGGAGGCCACCGAAGAGCCTGCCGGCGGGATGCTGCTGAGGCTCCCCGACCCAATGACCGACCCCGGCGCTCGGCTCGTCGACGCAGCGTAGGTCGAGGAGGTCGAACAGCTCGTCGAGGGTCACGGCAGCGCGGGTGTCAGCGGCAGGAGAGGCGGGGTCCACCCGGCTCATTGTGCCGTCGTTTGTCATCACTTTCGATATCTGTCTCGAACTATTCATACGCATCCGTCAACAGTGAGCGGCGGAAGAAGTATTGGAGTTCGGCACGCGGCTGGCGGCAGGCTGGGGCCACTGACCCATCTCCGTACGCCCCCGAGGAGCACCTATGGCCGCGCCCGACAAGGTCACCGATCTCAGCTCGGCGGTGGCCACCCACGTACGGGACGGCATGACGGTCGCGCTGGAGGGCTTCGGCCACCTGATCCCGTTCGCAGCCGGTCACGAGATCATCCGTCAGGGCCGCCGGAACCTGACCTTCTGCCGGATGACCCCCGACCTGCTGGCCGACCAGATGATCGCCGCCGGCTGCGTCTCGAAGCTGGTCGCCTCGTTCTTCGCCAGCGGCTCGGCGGGTTCCCTGCACGAGGTCAGGCGCCGCATCGAGCGCGCCGACCCGGCGCCGCTCGAGGTCGAGGAGTACAGCCACTACGGCATGGTCTGCCGCTACCAGGCGGGCGCCGCGGGGCTGCCGTTCTTCCCGCTGCGCTCCTACGCCGGCAGCGACCTCCCCAGGCTCAACCCGCTGATCCGCAAGGTCGCCGATCCCTACGGCGGTCCGGACATCTACGTCGTCCCGCCGCTGCGCCCGGACGTGACGATCGTCCACGCCCAACGCGCCGACCGCTCCGGCAACGTCCAGATGTGGGGCATCGTCGGGGCCCAGCAGGAGGCTGCGTACGCGGCCGAGACCGTGATCGCGACCGTCGAGGAGATCGTCGAGGAGGACGTGGTCCGCTCCGACCCCAACCGCACCGTGCTGCCCGCACACGCGGTCACGGCGGTCGTGGAGTGCCCGGGCGGTGCGCACCCGTCCTACACGCAGGGGCACTACGACCGCGACAACGCCTTCTACCGCGAGTGGACCCCCATCAGCCGCGACCGCGAGGCGGTGCTCGGCTGGCTCGACGAGTGGGTCCACCAGGTGCCCGACCGGGCCGCCTATCTCGACAAGCTCGGCGCGGAGCGCTGGACCGGGCTCGGTGTCGCTCCACGTCCTTCGCATCCCGTCGACTTCGGCCGCCGCCGGGTGGCCGCCCAGGAGGCTTCATGAGCACGCCGCTCTCGGACGTGGCCCCGTCCAGCACCGAGTTCCTCGCGGCGGTCGCCGCCCGGCAGCTGGTGGGCAAGCGCCGCGTCTTCGCCGGTGTCGGGCTGCCGACGCTCGCGGTCGACCTGGCGCGGCGCACCGTGAACCCCGACGTCGAGCTGGTCTACGAGTCGGGCATCTGCGGCGCGCAGCCCGAGGGCCTGGCGGAGGGCATCGCCGACTCGGTGCTGGTCTCCGGCGCCGCCGCGGTGCTGAGCATGCCGGCGCTGTTCGGCTACGTCCTCCAGCGCGGCCACGTCGACGTCGGCTTCCTCGGCGCCGCCCAGGTCGACCGGTGGGGCAGCCTCAACACCAGTTTCATCGGCGACTGGGACGAGCCGACGGTGCGGCTGCCGGGCGCCGGCGGCGCGGCGGAGATCATGCCGAACGCCGGCGAGTGCGTCGTGGTGCTGCGTCGCCACGACCCCGGCGCCCTGCCGGCCGAGCTCGACTTCTGCACCTCCCCCAGCCCGGTACGTGCCCACGCGGAGGACCCGAGGATGGTGCCGCCGGGCCACGGGGTCGTCACCGTGATCACCCCGATGGCCGTGCTCCGTCGCCCGGACAAGCTCGGCGAGCTCGAGATCAGCGAGGTCCACCCCGGCCTCACCCTCGACGACGTCCGCGCCGCGACCGGGTGGGAGGTCCGAGTCGCCGACGACGTCCGCGAGACCGCTCGGCCCACCGTCGAGGAGGTCCGGCTGCTCCGCGACGAGATCGACACGGTGCGGCTCTACCTACGATGAGCCAGTCCACCGTCACGTACGAGCCACGCCGGGCGGCGTACGTCGCCCTGCTGGCGTGCTCGACGCTCGGCACCCTGTCGAGCACGATCATCAGCGCGCCGATCAACGTGATCGCGCACGCGATCGGGGCCTCGCCGCGCGGGATCGTGTTCGCGGTCAGCGCCTTCACCCTGGCGATGGTCGTGTGCGCCCCGGTCTCGGGCTGGATGTGCCAGCGGTTCGGCTCTCGCCGGGTGCTCGCCGGGTCGCTGGTGCTGATGGTGGCGGCGCAGGCGGGCGCGGCCTTCAGCCAGGACCTCGTGTTCCTGGTCATGATGCGTGCCCTGCAAGGGGTCGCCTGCTCGGCGGTGCCGCCCGCGATCCAGCAGGTGCTCGGCCGCCACTGGGCCGGCAACCGGGCCCGGGTGATGGCCGCGTGGGCGGCCGCGATCGGCGTCGGTCAGGCCCTCGGACCGCCGTTGGGCGGCCTGGTCGCCGACACGCTCGGCTGGCGTTGGGTCTTCATCACCCACGCCTCGCTCAGCGCCGTGCTGCTGGTGCTGTGCCTGACCGTCGTGCCCGACGTCCCGCCGTCGTACGCCCCGCTCCATGTCAGCGGCATGGCGACCCTTCTGATCGGGATCGGGGCCCTCGTCGGCGCCATCAGCTGGCTCGGACAGCACGGCGGCATCCCGGTGGCAGCGGGGATGGCGGCCGTCGGTGTGCTCGCCCTGGTCGCGCACTCCCAGCTCGGCCGCACCGGTGCCGGACCGTTCGTGCCGCCCGGCCTGCTCAACGAGCGCAGGTTCGTCGCGAGCACGATGGCCGCCGGCACGGTGATGGGGTGCCTGGGCGTGGCGATCGTCGCCACTCCCCTGCACCTGGGCCGCGATCTCGGCCTGGGGCCGGGACACATCGGCATCATGATGCTCGCGCTGGCTCTGGCGATGACCCTCGCGGCACCGCTCTCCTCGCGCGTGACCGAGCGGTTCACCGCCCGGCACACCCTGCGCGGCGGGCTGGTGCTGCTCGGCCTCGGCCTGCTCGCGCTACCGCTGGCCGCGACCGCCTCCGGATCCGGCGCGGTCGTCGCGCTCACCGTGATCGCGCTCGTGGTGACCGGCTCCGCGATCGGCGTCGTCCAGGCGACCTCCGCGCTGGGCCTGATGACCTCCCCCGCGGCCGCCGACGGCGTCGCGCTCGGGCTCCACAACATGCTCCGCTTCACCGGCCTCGCCGTCGGCTACTCCTGGGTCGCGATCGCCTACCCGACCGGGAACCTCGCCCTCGTCTACGGCGTCCCGGTCGCCGCGGTCGCCGTCACCTGGGTGCTGGCCGGCCCTGGCCCGACCACGTCCGAGCCCTCCACGGAAAGGGTGTTCCATGACCATCGCTGACCCCGCTCCCGACACGACGGCCGGCCCGCTCGCGGGCCTTCGGGTGGTCGAGGTGTCGAGCTTCGTCGCCACCCCGCTGTGCGGCACGACGCTGGCGCAGCTCGGCGCCGAGGTGATCCGGGTCGAGCCGCTCGAAGGCGCACCCGACCGCACCCGCTGGCCGCTCAGCGACAGCGGCACCAGCCTCTACTGGAACGGCCTCAACCCCGGGAAGAAGGCCATCGCCGTCGACTGCACCCGCCCGGAAGGTCGCCGCCTGGTCGCGGACCTGGTCGTCTCCGGCGGCCCGTCCGGCGGCATCGTGGTGACCAACACCGAACGCTGGACCGAGCTCGGGTACGCCGCGCTGCGCGCCCGCCGCGACGACGTCATCCACGTGCTCCTCACCGGGCGCCACGACGGCGGGACCGCCGTCGACTACACCGTGCAGGCCGGCACCGGTTTTCCGCTCGTGACCGGCCCCGAGGACCACGCGGCCCCGGTCAACGGCGTGGTGCCGGCGTGGGACCTCGCCGCAGGGCTCCAGCTCGCGACCGGCCTGCTCGCCGCCGAGCGCCGCCGCGCCGTCACCGGCGAGGGCGCCGAGGTGCGGGTCGCGCTGGAGGACGTCGCCCTCGCCGTCGCCGGCAACCTCGGCTACCTCGCCGAGGCGCAGCTGCGACCGGCGAGCGAGCGCGGCTCGACCGGCAACCACGTCTACGGCACCTTCGGCCGCGACTTCACCACCGCCGACGGCGACCGCTTCATGCTGGTGGCCCTCACCCCGCGGCAGTGGTCGGACCTGCTGGGCATCACCGGCCTCGGCGAGGCGGTGGCCGCGCTCGCCCGCGCGCTCGACGCCGACTTCTGCGACGAGGGCTCGCGGTTCCGGCACCGGACCGTGCTCGGCGGCCTGATCGCGGCCTGGTTCGAGCAGCACGACACGGCGTACGTCACGACGGCGCTGTCACGGACCCGGATCCTGTGGTCGCCCTATCGCAGCTTCGGCGACCTCGCCGCCGACGACGCCCGGCTGCTGCGCGAGCACCCGCTGTTCTCGACGGTCTCCCAGCCCGGTGTCGGCGACCTGCTCGCCCCCGGCGCTCCGATCACCGTCGACGGCCACCGGAGCGCGCCCCGGCCCGCACCCGCCGTCGGACAGGACACCGGGGAGGTGCTCGCCGGCACCCTGGGGCTGGCCACCGAAGAGCTGGACGACCTGGTCGCCCGAGGCGTGATCGGCACCCAGGAGGTGGTCGCTCGATGAGCACCGCAGAGACCGCCCGCACCTGGCTCTTCGTCCCCGGTGACCGATCGGAGCGGTTCGCCAAGGCGGCAGCCGCCGGCCCCGACGTGGTCGTCCTCGACCTCGAGGACGCGGTCGCCCCCGCCGCCAAGGACGCGGCCCGCGCCCAGGTCACCGACTGGCTCCCGCAGGCCGAGGTCACCGCCGCCGTGCGGGTCAACGCCGCCGGCTCCACCTGGCACGACGCCGACATCGCCGCGCTCGCGGCCCTCAGCGACCCGACGACCGTGGTGCTGCCGAAGGCCGACAGCCCCGAGGCGATCGCGGCCGTCCTGGACGCCCTCCCCGCCGGCTCCGCGATCGTCGCCCTGGTCGAGACCGCGCTCGGCGTCGCCCGGGCGATCGACCTGGCCCGCTCCCCCGGCGTCGTACGTCTCGCCTTCGGCAGCTTCGACCTCGCCGCCGAGCTCGGGGTCGATCCCGAGCACGCACCGGCCCTCGCGCCCGCCCGCGGCGCCCTGGTGCTCGCCTCCGCCGTCGGCGGACTGGCCGGCCCGATCGACGGCGTCACCGGGGACGTACGCGACCACGAGCGGCTGACCGCAGACGTCGCCGCGGCCGCGGCCCTCGGGTTCACCGGCAAGCTCTGCATCCACCCCGGCCAGGTGGCCCCCGCGGCCGCGGCCCTGGCACCCACCGCCGACGAGGTCGCCTGGGCCGAACGGATC
Source organism: Nocardioides sp. NPDC057767 (assembly GCF_042798275.1). NCBI lineage: Bacteria > Bacillati > Actinomycetota > Actinomycetes > Propionibacteriales > Nocardioidaceae > Nocardioides > Nocardioides sp. NPDC057767. The sequence goes on from NZ_JBHVKJ010000076.1 coordinate 18,352, forward strand.
CTGGCCGCCGCGAGCGAGGACGGCGTCGCGCTCGTCGACGGCCGCATGGTCGACGCGCCCGTCGTCGCCCGCGCCCACCGCATCCTCTCCCTCACCCGACCCACCCCAGGAGCAGCCAGATGAGCAGCCTGACCCCCGACGAGCTGGACATGGTCCGGCTCGTCGCCGACTTCGTCGACGAGCGCGTCCGCCCGCGGGTGCGCGAGTTCGAGGCGGACGACATCTATCCCGAGGAGCTCATCGAGGAGATGAAGGACCTCGGCTTCTTCGGCCTCCTGGTGCCGGCCGAGCACGGCGGCGTCGACGTGAGCACCGCCTGCTTCGCCCGGGTCACCGAGGAGCTCGCCCGCGGCTGGATGAGCCTGGCCGGCGCGATCGGCGGGCACTCGGTGATCAGCTACCTGGTCCGCCACTTCGGGACCCCGGCGCAGCAGGAGTCCTACCTGCCGCGGATGGCCGACGGCAGCCTGCGCGCCACGATGGCGCTGACCGAGCCGTCCGGCGGCAGCGACCTGCAGGGGATGCGTACGTTCGCCGACGCCGACGGCGACGACCTGGTCATCACCGGCTCGAAGACGTGGATCTCCAACGCCCAGCACGCCGGCCTGATCGGGCTGCTCTGCGTCACCGACCGCTCCGCCTCCCCCGCGCACCAGGGCATGAGCGTGGTGCTGGTCGAGCCGGGCGACGGGCTCACCGTCTCGGGCAAGATCCCCAAGCTCGGCTACCGCGGCGTCGAGGCCTGCGAGCTCACCTTCGACAGGATGCGCGTGCCCGCGACCGCCGTCCTCGGCGGCACACCCCACCTCGGCTGGGGCCACATGATGCGCGGCCTCGAGGTCGGCCGGATCCAGGTCGCCGCCCGCGCGGTCGGCGTCGGCCAGGCCGCGCTCGACGACGCGCTGGCCTACGCGCAGACCCGGGAGAGCTTCGGGAAGCCGATCTGGAAGCACCAGTCGGTCGGCAACCTGCTCGCCGAGATGGGCACCAAGATGCGCGCCGCCCGGCTGATGACCCTCGACGCCGCCGACCGGCTCGACGCCGGAGACCGCGCCGACATGGAGGCCGGGATGGCCAAGCTCTTCGCCTCGGAGGCGGCCATGCAGGTCGCCCTCGACGCGGTGCGGGTGCACGGCGGCTACGGCTATTCCAAGGAGTACGACGTGGAGCGCTACTTCCGCGACGCCCCGCTGATGATCGTCGGCGAGGGCACCAACGAGATCCAACGCAACGTGATCGCCGCCCAGCTGGTGGCGCGCGACCAGAAGGGAAAGAATTGACATGGCACTTCTCGACAACAAGACCGCGGTGATCACCGGCGGGGCACAGGGCATCGGGCGTGCCGTGGCGGAGCGGTTCGTGGCGGAGGGTGCCCGCGTGGTCATCGCCGATCTCGACGGCGCCGCCGCGGACGCCACGGCCAAGGAGCTGGGCACCGATGTCGCCACCGGCGTGGCCTGCGACGTGGTCAGTGGTGAGGACGTCGAGCGTGCGCTGGAGACCGCGGTCGCGACGTACGGCTCGCTCGACATCGTGGTCAACAACGCCGGCATCACCCGCGACGCGACGATGCGGAAGATGACCGAGGACCAGTTCGACCAGGTGATCGCGGTGCATCTGAAGGGCTGCTGGCACGGCACCCGGCTCGCCGCCGCCCGGATGCGCGAGCAGAAGTCCGGCGCGATCGTGAACATCTCCTCGATCTCCGGCAAGGTCGGCATGGTCGGGCAGACCAACTACTCGGCCGCGAAGGCCGGCATCGTCGGGCTGACCAAGGCCGCGGCGAAGGAGATGGCCCACCACCGGGTGCGGGTCAACGCGATCCAGCCGGGATTGATCCGCTCCGCGATGACCGAGGCGATGCCGCAGCGGATCTGGGACGAGAAGATGGCCGAGATCCCGATGGGCCGCGCCGGCGAGCCGGACGAGATCGCGAACGTCGCCCTCTTCTACGCCTCCTCGCTCTCCTCCTACATGACCGGCACGGTCGTCGAGGTGACCGGCGGGCGGTACATGTGACCTGGCAGCCGCGACGGGTCACGTCGGTCGAGACCCTCGACACGGGTCCGGCCGCCGCCCTCGGTGCGCTCCTCGACAGCGGTTCCCCGGTGCCCGCTGCCGGGGACGTACTCCCGCCGTTGTGGCACTGGGTCGCGCTCCCGCGATGGCCGGTGTCGTCGGCGATCGGCGTCGACGGCCACCCGCGGCGCGGCGACTTCCTGCCCCCGATCGATCTGCCACGACGGATGTTCGCGGGCGGCGAGGTGACCTTCCACGGCGACCTCCGGGCCGGTGCCCGGGTCGCCCGCGAGTCCGAGGTCGTCTCGGTCGAGGAGAAGGCGGGCCGGAGCGGCCGGCTGGCGATCGTCGAGATCCGCACCCGGATCGTGGACGCGGACCGGGACGACCTGCTCGTGGAGGAGCGCCAGGACCTGATCTACCGCGACGCCGCGCCGGCGCCGACGTCGTTCCCCGACCCGGGGCCCGCCTCGGCGGTCACACCGGCCGGGCCACCACTGGTGGCCGAGGACGGCGGCTGGCGCTTCGTCACCGACACGACCCTGCTGATGCGGTTCAGCGCGGCGACCGCCAACCCGCACCGGATCCACTACGACTGGCCCTACGCCACCCGGGTCGAGGGCTATCCGGGTCTCGTCGTCCACGGTCCCCTCTCGACCCTCGTGCTCGCCGAGGCCCTCCGGCTGTCCCACCCCGACCGGGCCGTACGTCGCCTGCGGCATCGCAACACCGCTCCCCTGTTCTGCGGCGACCCCGCCCACGTCGGGATCAACGCGCCGACACCCGACATCGCCGAGGTCGCTCTGCGGCGCCCCGACGGCACCGCGCTGGCCGGCCTCACGGCCGAACTGGCCACCACCACCCCCTGAAAGGCACCCTTCATGAGTCACCCCTCCCGCGACGTGGTCATCTGCGAACCCGTCCGCACCCCGATCGGCCGCTACGGCGGCGTCTTCAAGGACCTGACCCCGGTCGACCTCGGCGTCACCGCACTGCAGGGCCTGCTCGCCCGCACCGGCGTCGACCCGGAGCGGATCGACGACGTCATCCTCGGCCACTGCTACCCCAACGCCGAGGCGCCCGCGATCGGCCGCGTGGTCGGTCTCGACGCCGGGCTCCCGGTCACGGTGGGTGGCCAGCAGGTCGACCGCCGCTGCGGCTCCGGCCTCCAGGCCGTCGCCAACGCGGTGATGCAGGTGGCCTCCGGCGCCAGCGAGATCGTGGTGGCCGGCGGCGCGGAGTCGATGAGCAACGTCGCCTTCTACTCCCTCGACATGCGCTGGGGCGGCGCCCGCACCGGCGTGCAGATCCACGACGGCCTCACCCGCGGCCGGCAGACCCCGGGTGGCCGCTTCCACCCGGTCCCCGGCGGCATGCTCGAGACCGCGGAGAACCTCCGCCGTGAGTACGCCATTCCCCGCGAGGAGCAGGACCGGCTCGCCGTCGGCTCCCACCAGCGCGCGGTCGCCGCCCAGCAGAGCGGCGTCTTCGCCGAGGAGATCGTGCCGGTCACGGTGCCGTCCCGGAAGGGCGACGTCGTCGTCGACACCGACGAGCACCCCCGCGCCGACACCACCCTGGACTCGCTCGCGAAGCTGCGGCCGATCCTCGGCTCCTCGGACCCCGAGGCGACCGTCACCGCCGGCAACGCCAGCGGCCAGAACGACGCGGCCGCGATGTGCCTGGTCACCACCGCCGAGGTCGCCGAGCAGCTCGGCCTGCGGCCGCTGGTCCGTCTGGTGTCCTGGGCCGCCGCCGGCGTACGTCCCGACATCATGGGGATCGGCCCGGTCCCGGCCACCGAGGCCGCCCTCGCCAAGGCCGGCCTGACCCTGGCCGACATGGACGTGATCGAGCTCAACGAGGCCTTCGCCGCCCAGGCGCTCGCGGTGATGCGCGAGTGGAAGTTCACCGACGAGGACCTGGAGCGCACCAACGTCCACGGCTCCGGCATCTCCCTCGGCCACCCGGTCGGCGCCACCGGCGTACGCATGCTCGGCACCCTCGCCCGCGAGCTACACCGCCGCGAGGCCCGCTACGGGCTCGAGACGATGTGCATCGGCGGTGGCCAGGGCATGGCCGCGGTCTTCGAACGGGTGGTCTGATGCGTACGTTCACCTCCGTCGAGGCGATCCAGGCAGCCGTCGGCGAGGAGCTCGGCACGACCGACTGGGTGCAGATCACCCAGGAGCGCGTGGACCGCTTCGCGGAGCTCACCGGCGACCTCCAGTGGATCCACGTCGACGTCGAGCGCGCCACCGCGTCGTCGTTCGGCGGCACCATCGCGCACGGCTACCTGACCCTGTCGATGCTGCCCGGCTTCTCCGGCGAGCTCTACACGATCGAGGCCGGCTCCGCCCGGCTCAACTACGGCCTCGAGAAGGTGCGGTTCCCCGCTCCGGTCAGGGTCGGCTCGAAGATCCGAGCCACGCCGCGGATCAAGGAGGTCCGCGAGGTCCCGGCCGGCACCCAGGTGGTGGTCACTTGGACCGTCGAGGCCGAGGGGGCCGAGCGACCGGTCTGTGTCGCAGAGAGCATCACGCTGGTCCTCCCCTGACGTCTCCCGAGGCCGCCGACCCGCCCTCCGGC
>NZ_JBHVKJ010000077.1:0-21356 GCF_042798275.1 Nocardioides sp. NPDC057767
GGAGTCGGCGCGTTCGAACGCGCCGACTCGGCGGGGTTTTGCGTGAAGATGCGCCGACTCGGCGTCTGAAAACGACGAATGGAAGGGAGAAACTCTCCCTTCCACTAACAACTTTATAGCGCACCCAGGGGCTTGAAACAAGCCCCCCGGATGCGGGCAGAATCTCCTCCTCGAACAGGTAAAGCGCCTGTTCAGACAGGGGATTCAACGTTGCAAGCATTCGATCTCGCGGGCCGTCACGACGCCAAGGCGGACCCGGCACTGATCGCCGATGACCAGCAGCACTTCGCTGCCATCGGGCAGAGCCTCGAGGAGCAGATCGCCGAGCTGAACGAGCGGTTGGACGACGTACGCCGCCGGCCGGTCGGGCACGGGCAGGAGGCGATGGACCGCGATCTGGAGGTGCACCGGATCGGCGGGCAGCTGAGGATGCTGCGTCGCTTCAGCCTGGATCTGTGCCTGGGACGGATCGTCACCGACTCCGGCAGCACCATCTACATCGGGCGGCTCGGGCTGACCGCGAGCGACGGGCGGAGGCTGCTGGTCGACTGGCGCTCCCCGGCCGCGGAGCCGTTCTTCGCGGCCACGCACGCCGACCCGAGCGGGCTGCTGAGCCGGCGCCGCTACCGCTGGACCAACGGGCGGGTCACCGACTACTGGGACGAGGTCTTCACCGCCGAGGCGCTCGAAGGGCATGCCGCGCTCGACGACCAGTCGGCCTTCATCGCCACCCTCGGCAGCAGCCGGTCCCCGCGGATGCGCGACGTCCTGGGCACGATCCAGTCCGACCAGGACGCCATCATCCGGGCATCGTCACGAGGCGCGCTGGTCGTCGACGGCGGCCCGGGGACGGGCAAGACCGTGGTGGCGCTGCACCGCACGGCGTACCTCCTCTACTCCGACCCGCGCCTGGGCGAGGGCAAGGGCGGGGTGCTGTTCGTGGGACCGCACGAGCCCTATCTCTCCTACGTCGCCGACGTGCTGCCGAGCCTGGGCGAGGAGGGCGTACGCACCACCACGCTGCGCCGGATGATCCCGGAAGGCAACGCGCTGGTGCCCGAGACGGGTCCAGAGGTCGCCCGGCTGAAGGCCGATGCCCGGATGGTCGCCGCGATCGAGCCGGCGGTGGCGCTCTACGAGAAGCCGCCGTCGAAGCCGACGCTGGTCGAGACCCCCTACGGCGACGCGGTGATCAGTGTCAGCGACTGGGCCGAGGCGCTCGCCGCCGCGGAGCAGGGTACGCCGCACAACGACGCCCGCGACCTGGTCTGGGACGCGCTGCTGCGGATCGTGACCGACCGGATCCAGCAGAACGGCGCGAGCGACCCCGACCGCGACTACGACGCCGACGTCGACCTCGACGACTGGGGGGACTCGCCCCTGGACGAGGACGAGTTCGACGCGTACGGGCTGGTCGACGAGGACGCCACCGACGCGCTGCGCGCCTCGCTGGAGACCAACGCCGGGCTGCTCGACGTCTTCGGCGAGGTCTGGCCGCGGCTGCGGCCCGCCGACATCGTCGGCGACCTCTGGGAGGTGCCGGCGTTTCTGCGGATGTGCGCGCCGTGGCTCACGCCCGAGCAGGTGAAGCAGCTGCAGCGGGATGACCCGCAGGCGTGGACCGAGGCGGATCTGCCGCTGCTCGACGCAGCCCATCGTCGGCTCGGCGATCCCGACGCGTCCCGTCGCCGCAGCGCCAAGAAGGCGGCCGCGGCCGCCGACCGCAGGGCGAAGTCCGCGGTCGTCTCGGACCTGATCAGCCACGACGACTCCGAGATGAAGGTGATGTCGATGCTGCGCGGCCAGGACGTGCGCACCGCGCTCCTGGACGACTCGGTGCGGGAGCCCGAGGAGCTCGACCCGTACGCCGGCCCGTTCGCGCACATCGTCGTCGACGAGGCCCAGGAGCTGACCGACGCCGAGTGGCAGATGCTGATCAGCCGCTGCCCCTCGCGCAGCTTCACGATCGTCGGCGACCGGGCCCAGGCGCGCCACGGGTTCACCGAGTCGTGGCAGGACCGGCTCGAGCACGCCGGCCTGGACCGGATCGAGATGGCCGGCCTGAGCATCAACTACCGCACGCCCGAGGAGGTGATGACCGAGGCCGAGCCGGTCATCCGCGCCGCGCTCCCCGACGCCAACGTGCCGACATCGATCCGCGCCTCCGGCATCCCGGTCACCCACGGCCCGGTGGCGGACCTCGACACGATCCTGGACACCTGGCTCGCCGAGCACGAGGAGGGCATCGCCTGCGTCATCGCCGCAGGTTCAAGCGATCACAACGATGGCCGGGTACGCCGCCTGAGCCCCGAGCACGCCAAGGGGCTCGAGTTCGACCTGGTCGTGCTCATCGACCCCGAGACGTACGGGATCGGGATCGAGGGTGCCGTGGACCGCTACGTCGCAATGACCCGGGCCACCGAGCAGCTGGTGATCCTGACGACCTGAGTGCTGCGCGAATTGCGAAGCAATCGCCAACAACCCAGCGCTGAAGCGCTCCTCGTCTGGACGCAGCGCAGTGAGGAGCGCCAGCGACGAACGAAGCGGAGGAAGACGAGGATCAAGCGAAAGCGCTCGCGAATTGCGAAGCAATCGCAATAACTCAGTGGGTCGCGGCGGGGAGGTTGTCGTCGGAGGGCTTGTGGGGCTTCGGCAGCAGCCCCTCGCCGCGGAGCACGCCGGGAAGGAGGACCACGAGGGAGATGACCACCGTCAGGATCACCGGGATGAGCAGGATGAGCAGGAGCAGACCGGAGGCGGTCATCTCCTCGGCGACCGGCCAGCCGTTGGGAACCTCGGCGCTGGCGGGGCCGGCGGCAGCAACAGAGGCGACGACGGCGGCGGAGGCGGAGGCGCCGAAGAGGCCGGCGCGGCGCAGGATCTGGGTGCTCACGGGGCAGATACTAACCGGCGTACGTCCTGGTTCTCATCTCTGCCCCTCGTCGCCGCGGTGGGAGTCGATGCCCGGCCGGGGATTGGCCGTCGACCTTGAACGGCTTGGATACTGGAACCCATGTCCATCCCCCCGAACCCTCCATTGATCTCGGTCTCCTGGTCGACACTCGGCGAATGGGTGATCGGCATCCCCTTGCGTATCGCCGGCCTGATCCTGCTGGCGATCGTGCTCCGCTGGGTGCTGCACCGGGTGATCGACAAGGTCGTCGTCCGCGCCGTGGAGGCGCCTGGTCTCTCCGGCAAGATCACGAAGATGGCGGAGGCGGGCGAGGCCAGCGTCGCGTCGTCGCGCCGTAGTCAGCGCGCCCAGGCGATCGGCTCGCTGTTCAAGAGCGTCGTCACCGGTGTCCTGGTCGCGATCTTCGCCACCATGATCCTGGACCAGCTCGGCATCAACATCGCCCCGATCATCGCCTCGGCCGGGATCGTCGGTCTGGCGCTCGGTTTCGGTGCCCAGTCGCTGGTGCGGGACTACCTGTCCGGCATCTTCATGATCATCGAGGACCAGTACGGCGTCGGTGACAGCATCGAGGTCAACAACATCAGCGGCACCGTCGAGGCGGTGACGCTGCGGATCACCCGGCTGCGCTCGCTCGACGGCACGGTCTGGTACATCCCCAACGGTGAGATCCTCACGGTCGGCAACCACAGCCAGAACTGGGCCCGCGCCGTCATCGACGTCGGCGTCGGCTACAACGAGGACCTCAACAAGGTGCAGCGCGTGCTGCGCGAGGTCTCCCACGACCTGTGGGTCGACGAGGACTTCAAGGGCCAGATCATCGAGGAGCCCGAGGTCACCGGTGTCGAGGCGCTGGCCGCCGACGCGATCACTGTGCGGGTACTCGTCAAGACCCTGCCGCTCAAGCAGTGGGCGGTCGCCCGCGAGATGCGCCAGCGGATCAAGGCTCGCCTCGACTACGAGGGCATCGAGATCCCGTTCCCGCAGCGGGTCATCTGGCACCGCGAGGAGAAGGCCGCCGCAGCCCAGGACGAGAAGGCCAACGCCTGACGTACGCGAACGGTGATGCCCGGCCGAGGCCGGGCATCACCGTTCTTCGTCTCGCTGTCCTCGCGGACTCAGGCGAGGGCGGCGTCGAGGGTGATCGTGGTGCCGGCGAGCGCCTGGCTGACCGGGCAGCCGGCCTTGGCGGCCTCGGCCAGGCTGACGAAGGTCTCGTTGTCGAGCCCTTCGACCACGCCACGGGTGGTCAGCTTGATGCCGGTGATGCCCTTGCCCGGGGTGAACTCGACCTCGGCGCTGGTCTCCAGGCTGGTCGGCGGGGTGCCGTTGTCGGCAAGACCGTTGGAGAAGGCCATCGAGAAGCAGGACGAGTGGGCGGCGGCGATGAGCTCCTCGGGGCTGGTCTTGCCGCTGGGCTCCTGCGAGCGCGCCACCCAGGTGACGTCGTACGTCCCCAGGCCCGAGGAGTCCAGCGTCACCTTGCCGGCGCCCTCGAAGAGGGTGCCCTCCCAGACGGTGGTGGCGGTGCGGGTGGTGGCCATCTTCATCTCCCAAAGATCGTGTGTGTGCGTACGTCCCCGATCCTGCCACGGCCCCACGGAGGACGCAGCGTGGAAGGCCGCGTGGAACAATGGTTCAAGTGACGTTCTATGAGGAGATCGGCGGGATGGACACCATCCGCACGATCGTGGCCAAGTTCTACGAGGGCGTGGCGACCGACGAGCTGATGCGGCCGATGTATCCCGAGGAGGATCTCGGTCCGGCCCAGGAGCGGCTGACCCTCTTCCTGGCGCAGTACTGGGGCGGCCCGACCACCTACTCCGAGCAGCGCGGACACCCGCGGCTGCGGATGCGTCACGCCCCCTTCGAGGTCACCTCGGAGGCGCGTGACCGCTGGCTCCAGCACTTCCGCGAGGGCCTCGACGCCGCCGGCCTGACCCCCGAGCAGGACGCGCAGTTCTGGGCGTACGCCGAGCACGCCGCAAACTTCATGATCAACACTCCCGGGTGACCGTGCGGCGGGCCCGCTCGCCGCGCCCGCGTGCACGGTGCCTCTAGAGTGACGCCCGTGCCGACGACCTCCCCTACCCGCCGAGCGCGCCGCGGAAAGGTGCTGCTGCGCCATCCGAGCCAGATCGTGGCGGTCGGGTTCGCGGCGATGATCCTGCTCGGCACGTTGCTCCTGATGCTTCCGGTGGCGCGCGCCGAGCCCGGACACGCACCGTTCCTGACGGCGCTGTTCACCTCGACCAGCGCGGTCTGCGTCACCGGTCTGGTGGTGGTCGACACCCCGACCTACTGGTCGACGTTCGGCGAGGTCACGATCCTCGGGCTGATCCAGGTCGGCGGGATCGGGATCATGACCCTCGCCTCGATGCTGGCGCTGGTGGTCTTCCGCCGGCTCGGCCTGCGATTCCGGCTCACCGCGGCCGTCGAGCACACCAGCTCCGGCCTCGGCGACGTACGCAGCGTCATCAAGGGTGTCGTCGGCATCAGCCTGGTCATCGAGCTGATCATCGCGATCCCGCTGACGCTGCGGTTCTGGCTGGGCTACGACTCCACGCTGCAACGAGCCGCCTACGACGGCGTCTTCCACTCGATCTCGGCCTTCAACAACGCCGGGTTCGCGCTGCGGTCCGACAGCCTGATGTCGTACGTCGACGACCCCTGGATCTGTCTGCCCATCGCCGTGGCGGTGATCGCCGGCGGGCTCGGGTTCCCGGTGTGGCTGGAGCTGATGCAGCGTACGAAGCTGCGGATGTGGAGCCTGCACACGAAGATGACCGTCACGGGCACCGTCGGGTTGCTGATCATCGGCTCGGTGTTCTTCACCGCTGTCGAGTGGAACAACCCCGACACCCTGGGTGCGCTGAGCACACCCGGGAAGATGCTGGCCGGCTTCTTCCAGAGCACCATGACGCGTACGGCCGGGTTCAACAGCCTCGACTACGAGCAGATGCACGAGGGCACGCTGCTCGGCGCGGACGTGCTGATGCTCATCGGTGGCGGTTCGGCGGGCACGGCGGGCGGCCTCAAGGTCACCACGTTCATGCTGCTCTTCTTCGTGATCGTCGCCGAGGTGCGCGGCCAACGCGAGGTGGAGGCGTTCGACCGGCGTATCGACCCGCGGGCCGTCCGCCAGGCGCTCACGGTCGCGCTGCTCTCGGTCGGCTTCGTGGTCTCCGGCACCATCGCGCTGCTGCACCTGGTCGACGCGCCCACCCACCAGGTGCTCTTCGAGGCCGTCTCGGCCTTCGCCACGGTGGGCCTCTCGGCCAACCTCACCTACGACGTGCCCGCGGGGGGGCAGCTCGTCCTCATCGCGATGATGTTCGTCGGCAGGATCGGCCCGATCACCCTCGTCTCCGCCCTGGCGCTTCGCGACCGCGAGCGTCTGCACCGCTTCCCGGAAGGACGGCCCCTCATTGGCTAGGAAAGACCCCACCCACGGCGGAGTCGCCGTGCTCGGCCTCGGCCGGTTCGGCAGCGCGCTCGCCCTGGAGCTGGTCGAGGAGGGCGAGGAGGTCCTCGCCGCCGACATGAACCCCCGGACCGTGCAAGAGCACGCCGGTCTGCTCACCCACGTGGTCGAGGCGGACAGCACGAGCGAGGACGCGATGCGGGAGCTCGGCCTGAGCGACTTCGGCACCGTCGTCGTGGCCATCGGCACCGACATCGAGGCGAGCATCCTCACCGCGTCGGTCGCGGTCCACCTCGGCGTACGCAACGTCTGGGCCAAGGCGATCAGCGAACCCCACGCCCGGATCCTCAAGCAGATCGGGGTGGACAACGTGGTCCGTCCCGAGCACGACATGGGGCAGCGCGTCGCCCACCTCGTGCGCGGGCGGATGCTCGACTACATCGAGTTCGACGACGGCTACGTCTTCGTCAAGACCCGGCCGCCCGCGGTGCTGCACAATCGCAGCCTCGCCGGCGTCGGCGTCCGCCAGAACTACGGGGTGACCGTCGTCGGAGTGAAGCCGGCGGGTGGAAAGTTCACCTACACGACAGCGGACACCGTGATCCGCCCCGACGACCACATCGTCGTCTCCGGACCGCAGCTCAAGGTCGAGGCCTTCGCCCGGCTCTAGCGGGACTCAGACGCCCGGCTCGAGGGTGTAGCCGACACCGGCGGTGGTGACCAGGAAGCGCGGGTGGGAGGGATCGTCCTCGAGCTTGCGGCGCAGCTGCGCGGCGTAGACACGCAGGTAGTGGGTCTCCTTGGCGTAGGCCGGTCCCCACACCTCCTTGAGGATCTGCTCGCGCGGGACCAGTCGCCCGACGTTGCGGGCGAGCAGCTCCAGGAAGGACCACTCCGTCGGGGTCAGTCGCACGTCCGAGCCCGCCTTGTGCACCCGCTTGCGGGCGAAGTCGATCTCGAGGTCGCCGACGCTCAGGGTGGTCGCGGTCGAGGGCGCGGACTCCTGGGATCGTCGGACCGCGGCCCGAAGCCTGGCCATCAGCTCGTTCATCGCGAACGGCTTGGTGACGTAGTCGTCGGCGCCCAGGTCCAGGGCCTCGACCTTGTCGTCGCCGTGCTGCCGTGCGGAGAGCACCACCACCGGCACCTGGGTCCAGCCCCGCAGCCCCTCGATCACCTCGGTGCCGTCGAGGTCCGGGAGCCCGAGGTCGAGCAGGACCACGTCGGGGCGCGTCTCCGCCACCGCGGCGAGCGCCGAGCGCCCGTCGATCGCTGTCTCGACCTCCCACCCGGCGGCACGCAGGTTGATGGCGAGCGCGCGCAGCAGCGCCGGCTCGTCGTCGACGACGAGTACGCGACTCACTCCTCGCCCTTCGCCCGCGGCACCGCGACGACCATGGTCAGGCCGCCGCCGGGGGTGTCCTCTGCTGACAGCCTGATCCCGAGTGCCTCGCTCAGCCCTCTGGCCACGGCCAGGCCGAGCCCCAGCCCGTCCGGAGAGGTGTCGTCGAGGCGCTGGAAGGGCTCGAACATCCGCTCCCGCTGCTCCTCGGGCACCCCTGGTCCGCGATCGACGATCATCACCTCCACAGTCTCCGGCGTCTCGTGCGCGAGGACGCGTACCGGCTCGCCGGGGCGTGGTCCCTGGCCGCCGGCTCGCACGGCGTTGCTCACCAGGTTGGCGACGATCCGCTCCAGCAAGCCCGAGTCGGTGCGTACGAGCGGGGTGTCCTCGTCGACGTCGAAAGCGATCGATCCCGGCGGCAGGCCGGCGACCGCCAGCGGCAGCGACTCCTCGAGGCTGACGTCCCGCATCGCGGGGTGGACCAGGCCCGCCTCGACGCGGGAGAGATCGAGGAGGTTGTCGATGAGCGCCTCGAGCTGGTCCGCGGAGGTGGCGGCCGAGTCGACCAGCTCCTTGCGGTCTGCCTCGGGCACCCGGCTCGCCAGCAGGCCGTCGAGCGCGGCCCGCATCGTGGCCAGCGGCGTACGCAGGTCGTGGGAGACCGCTCGCAGCAACGAGGTCGAGGTCTGCTCGGCCCGCTCCAGCGCGAGCGCACGGTCTGCCTGGTCCCGCAGCCGGCGGTACTCCAGCACCAGCGAGGTCTGAACGGCGAACGCGTCCAGCACCCGCTGGTCCGCCGCCCGGAGCGGGTCACCGCGCAGCACGATCACGTGGTCGTCGTCGACCCGGACCTCGGTGTCACCGGTGCCCGGCTCGGTCGCCGGATCCTCGCCGACCCCGGCCAGCCGATGCCACCCCGTCGGGTCCGCTCGCAGGAGAGCCACCGACCGCTGGCCGAAGCTCTCCCGGACACGGTCGACGATCGCCTCCGCGGTGTCCTGCCCGGTGAGCACCGACCTCGACAGGGCACCGATCGTCGAGGCCTCGGCGCGAGCCCGTGCCGCCTCCTCCGAACGCCGGGCCGCCTGGTCGACGACCCCGGCCACGGACAGCGCCATCGTCAGGAAGACCGCCAGCGCGAGGATGTTGTGATGGCTCTGCACGGTGAGCTCGAAGTAGGGCTGGGTGAAGAAGAAGTTCAACAGGCCGGCGCCGATCATGGCGGCCACCGCCGATGCCCACCGGCCTCCGATGAGTGCCACCGCCACGATCGCCCCGGTCATCAGCAGGCTGGCGACGGGAAGCTGGGCGTTGCGGTCGTCGGCGGGCACCAGGTAGAGCCCACCGAGGAGCGCGAACGGCAGCAGCACCGCGGCGACCCACCCGGCCAGCCGCCGCGGGCGGCCCAGGGCCGATCGGGGCCGGCGCAGACGTACACCTGCGCCGGCGTGCTCGTGGGTCACCAGGTGTACGTCGATGCTGCCCGCCGCGGTGGCGATCCGGTCGCCGGTGCTGCCGGTGAACAGACGCCGCACCCTGCCGTGCCGGGAGACACCGACGATGATCATCGTGGCGTTGGCGCCGATGGCGAAGTCGACGATCGCGGTGGCCGGATCATCCCCGATGACGGTGTGGAAGGTGCCGCCCAGCGACCGGGTGAGCGCCTGGCTCCGCGGCAGGTCGCTGGTCGAGCGAGCCAGCCCGTCGGCCGAGACGACGTGCACCGCGACCAGCTCGGAGCCCTTGGCCCGCTGACAGAGCCGAGCAGCCCGCCGCAGCAGCGTCTCGGACTCCGGCCCGCCCGTGACCGCGACCACGATGCGCTCCTTGGTGGGCCACGGGTGCGAGATCTGGTGCTCGCGTCGGTAGTCACCGAGGGCGTCGTCGACCCGGTCGGCCAGCCACAGCAGCGCCAGCTCGCGCAAGGCGGTCAGGTTGCCGACGCGGAAGTAGGAGCTCAGCGACGCATCGATGTTCTCCGGCTTGTAGACGTTGCCGTGGGCCATCCTCCGCCGCAGCGCCTGTGGCGCCATGTCGACCAGATGGATCATGTCGGCGGTGCGTACGACGTCGTCGGGGACCGTCTCCTGCTGGCGTACGCCGGTGATCCGCTCGACCTCGTCGTTGAGCGACTCCAGGTGCTGGATGTTGACGGTGGTGATCACGTCGATCCCCGCCGCCCGGATCTGCTCGACGTCCTGGGCACGCTTGGTGTGGTGGCTGCCGGGAACATTGGTGTGGGCCAGCTCGTCGATGCAGACCACCGTCGGGTCACGGGCGATCACGGCCTCCACGTCGAGCTCGGTGAAGGTCGCGCCGCGATAGCCGATCTCGCGGCGCGGGATCACCTCGAGCCCGTCGATCTGCCGGGCGGTGTTGCTGCGGTCATGGGTCTCGACGAACCCGACGACCACGTCGGTCCCCCGGGCCTGACGTCGCTGCGCCTCACCGAGCATGGCGTACGTCTTGCCGACCCCTGGCGCGGCTCCGAGATAGACGGTCAGGCGGCCCCGCCTGCGCGGGGACCGTCCGTCCGTTGACGTGGTCTGCACGTCCCTATTCAACCCTCTGTGCGCGCACCGCGATGTTGAGCTCGAGCACGTTGACCCGTTCTTCGCCGAGGAACCCGAGGGTTCGGCCGTCGGTGTGGTCGGCCACCAGCGCCGTCACCTCCTCCTCCGAGAGCCCGTTGGCGCGGGCCACCCGGGACACCTGCAGGGCTGCGTAAGCCGGCGAGATGTCCGGGTCGATGCCGGATGCTGAGGTGGTGACGGCGTCGGCGGGAACCTGGTCGACCGGGACGCCTTCGCGCGCGGCGATCTCGCGCTGACGCTCCCGGATCGCCTTGACCAGGTCCGGGTCCTCCGGGCCGAGGTTGGAGCCGGAGGTGGACAGCGTGTCCCAGCCGTCGCCGGCAGCGCTGGGACGGGGGTAGAAGAGCCCCTCGTCGTCGTTGCGCTGGCCGATCAGGGCCGAGCCGACCGCCTCGGCGGGGTCGTTCGTGGGGGCGCCGCTCTCGGTGACCAGCGACCCGTCGGCACGCCACCCGAAGGCGGCCTGGGCGACGCCGGTGACCACCAGCGGATAGAGCAGACCGCACAACAGGGTCGCGGCGATGAGCACGCGCAGCCCGGCAAGCGAGTGGCGTAGCAGTGCGAAGAGATCTGACATGTTCGGTTCCTTGGTCACAGTCCTGGGATGAGAGAGACGACGAGGTCGAGCAGCTTGATGCCGACGAACGGCACGATCAGGCCACCGACCCCGTAGAGCAGCAGGTTGCGGCGCAGCAGCGCCGAGGCCGAGGACGGCCGGTAGCGGACGCCGCGCAGCGCCAGCGGGATCAGCGCGATGATGATCAGCGCGTTGAAGACGACCGCGGAGACGATGGCCGACTCCGGCGAGGACAGCCGCATGATGTTGAGGACGTCCAGCGCCGGGAACACCCCGACGAACATCGCCGGCAGGATCGCGAAGTACTTCGCGACGTCGTTGGCCACCGAGAAGGTGGTCAACGCGCCCCTGGTGATCAGCAGCTGCTTGCCGATCTCGACCACGTCGATCAGCTTGGTCGGGTCGGAGTCGAGGTCGACCATGTTGCCGGCCTCCTTGGCCGCGGTCGTGCCGGTGTTCATCGCGACACCGACGTCGGCCTGCGCGAGCGCGGGCGCGTCGTTGGTGCCGTCGCCGCACATCGCGACCATCCGTCCGCCACGCTGTTCACGGCGGATCAGCGCGAGCTTGTCCTCCGGGGTCGCCTCGGCGAGGACGTCGTCGACGCCCGCCTCCTTGGCGATGGCGGCGGCGGTGGCGGCGTTGTCGCCGGTGATCATCACCGTCTTGATGCCCATCGCGCGCAGCTCGTCGAAGCGCTCGCGGATGCTGTCCTTGACGACGTCCTTGAGGTGTACGACGCCCAGCACCCGTGCCGGGTCGCTGTTGCGGTGCTCGGCCACCACGAGCGGGGTGCCACCGCTCTCGGCGATCTCCGCGACGATCACCGCGGTCTCCGGGGGCACCTGACCGCCGTGCTCCTCGACCCAGGCCGCCACCGCGGAGGCTGCGCCCTTGCGTACGCTCAGGTCGGGGCTGTCCAGGCCGGACATCCGGGTCATGGCCGAGAACTCCACCATCGTGGCCTCCGCCGGTCCGCCCATGGAACGGCCCACGAGCGTGAGGATGCTGCGGCCCTCCGGGGTCTGGTCGGAGAGGCTGGCCAGGACCGCGGCGTTCTCGGCGCCGGTGAGCGTGGTGCCGGTGACCGGGATGATCTCGTACGCCTGCCGGTTGCCGTACGTGATCGTGCCGGTCTTGTCGAGCAGGAGCACGTCCACGTCACCGGCCGCCTCGACGGCCCGCCCCGACATCGCCAGCACGTTGCGGCGGACGAGCCGGTCCATGCCGGCGATGCCGATCGCGCTCAGCAGGGCGCCGATCGTGGTCGGGATCAGGCAGACCAGCAGAGCGGTGAGCACCAGCCAGGACTGGGGCGCGTCGGAGTAGCCGGCCAGGTGGTAGAGGCTCCAGCAGACCACCACGAAGATGACGGTCAGGCTGGTCAGCAGCACGTTGAGCGCGATCTCGTTCGGCGTACGCTGCCGCTGCGAGCCCTCGACCAGGGCGATCATCCGGTCCACGAAGGAGTGGCCCGGGTCGGAGGTGATCCGGACGACGATCCGGTCCGAGAGGACCAGAGTGCCGCCGGTGACGGCGGACCGATCGCCGCCGGACTCCCGGATCACCGGCGCCGACTCGCCGGTCACGGCCGACTCGTCGACGCTGGCGACGCCGTCGATGACATCGCCGTCCCCAGGGATCCGTTCGCCGGCCTCGACCACGACCACGTCACCCGCGCGCAGGTCGGTGGAGGCGACGAGCTCCTCGGCGCCTCCGGCCCCTCCGGCGCCGCCGCGCAGGCGTCGCGCGGTGGTCTCGGTCTGCAGCGCACGCAGCGAGGCCGCCTGCGCCTTGCCGCGGCCCTCGGCGACCGACTCCGCCAACGCGCCGAAGACGACGGTGAGCCACAGCCACCCGGTGACCAGCCAGCCCATCACCGACGGGTCGAGGATCGACATGACGGTCGTGGCGGCCGCACCGATCTCGACCACGAGCATGACGGGGGTCGCCACCAGCTTGCGAGGATCGAGCTTGCGCAGCGCACCGGGCACCGCCTCGGCGATCTGCGTGGCCGTGAGCACCGAGGGTGCGGCCTCGACATGGGTGTGGTGCTCCGTGTGTTCTTCAGGGGTGCGAACCGGGGTCTGGGTCATGACAGGGACTCCACGATCGGGCCCAGCATGAGAGCCGGGACGAAGGTCAGGCCGACCACGACCAGCGCGACGCCGGTCAGCAGGCCTACGAAGAGCGGGCGGTGGGTGGGGAGGGTGCCGGCGTTGTCCGGCAGTCGGTTGGCCGACGCGAACCGGCCGGCGAGGGCGAGGACGAAGACCATCGGCACGAACCGGCCCAGCAGCATCAGCAACCCGAGCAGCGTGTTCCAGAACGGGGTGCCCGAGGTGATCCCCGCGAAGGCCGAGCCGTTGTTGTTGGAGGCGCTGGTGACGGCGTACAACGCCTCGGAGAGGCCGTGCGGACCGTCGGTCGAGAGACCGGCCAACCCCGCCGGAGCGGTCAGCGCGATCGCCGCGCCCACGAGCACCAGGATCGGCGTGGCCAGGATGTAGACCGCGACCAGCACCATCTCGTCGCGGCTGATCTTCTTGCCCAGGTATTCAGGCGTACGTCCCACCATCAGGCCGCACAGGAAGACCGTGACCACGGCGAGCATGAGCATGCCGTAGAGACCGGAGCCGACACCGCCCGGCGCGATCTCGCCCAGCATCATCCCGAACAGGGCGACGCCGCCACCGGGGGCGGTCAGGCTCTCGTGCATGCCGTTGACGGCGCCGGTCGAGGTGCCGGTGGTGGCCGCGGCGAAGAGTGCCGTGGCAGCCTCGCCGAAACGGGTCTCCTTGCCCTCCATCGCCGCTCCGGCGAGCTGCGGGGCGGTGCCGGGACCGGCCATCTCGGCCCAGGTCAGCAGCGTGACCCCGATGGCGAGGAGCACACCCATCGTGGCCAGGACCGCGCCACCCTGACGCCTGTCCCTGACGATCAGGCCGAACGCCCAGGCCATCGAGAACGGCAGCACGAGGAGCGCCCAGATCTCGAGCAGGTTGGTGAACGGGTTGGGGTTCTCGAAGGGGTGGGCGGAGTTGACGTTGTAGAACCCGCCGCCGTTGGTGCCGAGCTCCTTGATCGCCTCCTGGCTGGCCACCGGGCCACCGGTCAGCGGTTGGCTGCCGCCGGTCAGGGTGGTCAGCTCGTGCACCGGGTGGAGGTTCTGCACCGCCCCGGCCGCGACCAGCACGATCGCGACGACGAACGCCGCCGGCAGGAGCACTCGCAGCGTCGTACGCACCAGGTCGACCCAGAAGTTGCCGATCCTTCCCTGGTTGCGCGTGCGGGCCAGGCCGCGGGCGAGGGCGGCGGCGACGGAGAGACCGACGGCGGCGGAGACGAAGTTCTGCACCGCCAGCCCGGCCATCTGGATCAGGTGGCCGGCGGCGGCCTCGCCGGAGTACCACTGCCAGTTCGTGTTGGTCACGAACGAGACCGCGGTGTTCCAGGCTCCGTCGCTGGGCAGCGAGTCGTTGCCGCCGTCGATCGGCAGCAGGCTCTGCAGGCGGCCGAAGGCGAAGAGGAACAAGATCCCGACCAGCGAGAAGCCGAGGACCGACATCGCGTAGGAGCGCCAGTGCTGGTCGGCGTCGGCGTCGACCTCGAGGATGCGGTAGGCGACGGTCTCGGCGCGCAGGTGCCGGGGGCTGGTGTAGAGGTGAGCGAGGTAGCGGCCCAGCAACGGCACGCTGAGCGCCAGCGCCGCGACCAGGGCCAGGATCTGTAGCACGGCCGCGAGCGTGGCGTTCATCGCGCGGCTCCGGAGGTCCTGCTGTCGTGGGGGACGTTCACGTCCGCGGTCGCCTCGGCCGAGCCCAGCCGGCGGTCGATGAGACCGACCAGCAGGGCGAGCCCGGCGAAGCACGCGAGCGTGAGGAGGATGTAGATGAGGTCTGACACGCCTCCATTCCAGACCCGAATCCGGCAGGTTCCGCCCGCCTTGACGGATCCCTGACGGTGACACCGACGACCCCGGTCGACCTTGACGATCTCCTGATGCCTCGGAAAGTTCTCGCGCCGCGCGGACAAGGTCTAGCCTGTCCCGGTGCGGACGTGGATCCGCACGGACGAGGCATCCGGGCTGCAGCCCCGCGAGCGAGGAAGAGAGGAGGTGGCCGCCATGGACGGTCAACCTCCGAGTACCACCTCGCCCTGACCGGTCCGGCCACCCAGGAGTTCGTGCCCGGGCCGGCGCGACGCGTCTGCGCGTCGCCGTCCCGCTCGCTCGCAGCATCCAGGAGGCCACCATGTCCGAGCGCCCGTTCAAGTCCCTGCGCGCCCTCACCAGGCAGCGCCGTTCCGACCCTCCGAAGGTTCCGCCGACGACCTCACCGCAGGGCGGGGGCGGCCGGTCCTCGATGCCGAAACCGTTGACTCGCGGCAGCATGATCGACAGCGCGGTCTACGTCGGCGGGGACCGCGTCGACTCACCCACGACGCTGGCCGACACCTACCGCTCGCTCCACGAGCACGACGACGCGATGGCGTGGATCGGTCTCTACCAGCCCAACCAGCACGAGCTCGCCTCGCTGGCCGAGGAGTTCGGCCTGCACGAGCTCGCCGTGGAGGACGCGATCCTGGCCCACCAGCGGCCGAAGATCGAGCGCTACGACCACACCCTGTTCGTGGTGCTGCGGGCGGCCTGGTACGTCGACGAGACCGAGAACATCGACTTCGGTGAGCTGCACCTGTTCGTCGGCCCCGACTTCGTGCTCACGGTGCGTCATGGCGCCCAGCCCGACCTCTCCCCCGTACGCCGCCGGATGGAGAGCAACCCGGATCTGCTCCGGCTCGGCCCGGAGGCGGTGCTGTACGCCATCCTCGACCGCGTCGTCGACGGCTACGCGCCGGTCGTGGCCGGGCTCGCCAACGACATCGACGAGATCGAGACCGAGATGTTCCGCGGCGACACCCAGGTGTCCCGCCGGATCTACGAGCTCTCCCGCGAGGTGGTCGAGTTCCAGCGGGCGACCCGTCCCCTGCTGGGCGTCGTACGCTCCCTGGCCGCCGGATTCTCCAAGTACCGCACCGACGAGGAGCTGCAGCGCTACCTGCGCGACGTCGAGGACCACGTGATCGGCACCGTCGAACAGATCGACGAGTTCCGCAACCTGCTGCGCGACATCCTCACCGTCAACGCCACCCTCGTCGCCCAGCAGCAGAACGAGGAGATGAAGGCGCTCAGCGAGCTCAGCGTGCAGCAGAACGACGAGGTGAAGAAGATCTCCGGCTGGGCGGCCATCCTGTTCGCTCCCACGCTGGTCGGCACGGTCTACGGGATGAACTTCGAGTTCATGCCCGAGCTGCAGTGGCGCTACGGCTACTTCATGGCGCTCGGGCTGATGCTGACCGTCAACGTCGTGCTCTACGTCCTCTTCCGCCGCCGCAACTGGATCTGAGGCGAACACAGGCTGCCGGTGGCTTTAGTCGGGAAACGCTGACAAAGGTCCCGTTTCTCGACAACCGCCGCAAGCACTGAGAGGCTACGGGACTCAAGCACAACATTCTGCCGATCAGAGCCATCTCGGAGGGCGCATGCGGGCAATTCAGCGGGCCATCGTCGGAGTCGGTTTCACCCTCGTCGCCGTGATCGCGATGGCACTGCTCGTTCCACGTCTGGCAGGCCCGGACCCGTCGAACCAGCCCTCGACACAGGCGACCGGCCCGCGGGTTCCGCTCGCCGACGTCCCCGCCGGCCCGCCGGAGCCCGTCGACGCCGCCGAGGACACCTCGGTCGGGACGCTGCCTCCTCCCCCGGACGCCTCGCTCACCACCGAGCTGATGTCCCGCGACCTCCTCGCGCCCTCCGGTCCGGCACAGGAGGCACCGGATGCCCAGGGCCCGAGCGACGACAGGACGCTGAGCGCACGGAAGGCACGCCCGGCCGAGAAACCGGCCGAGAGCTCCGCCCCGGCCTTCCCACAGCACGACTTCACTCCCAGCCAGGACGGCTGGGAGTGGGGCGACTGGGACGAGTGGGACGATGCACGTGACGGCGACGACGACTGCCGGCGCGAAGAGGCCTATGACCGTTACGACCGCCGCTACGACTGCGACGACCGCGACCAGCGCGACTGAGGTCGCCTAGAGCACGCTCTCGATCGCCGCGCGCACCTCGGGACTCGGCTCGACGGCCTTCCCGGACTCGAGGTCGTAGAAGACCAGCGTCACCTGCCCACGGGCGAGCCTGAGATCACCGTCGGCGATCTCGGACTCGATCGTCATCGACTTGGTGCCCAGCCGGGAGACGTGGCTCCACACGTCGTACGGCTCCGAGCGGGCGAGGATCGGCGCGTGGTAGGAGACGTCGGTCTGCGCGACGACGACCGCCGGCCAGGAGTCGATCCCGCGGTGCGACCTGAGCCGCTGCATCAGCGCCACCCGCGACTCCTGGAAGTACTCGAAGTACTTCACGTTGTTCACGTGCCCGTAGGCGTCGACATCGGAGAACCGGACGTAGAGCGGGAAGTGGCCCTCCTCGCGGCGCTTCGGCTCACCCAGGGAGAGCGGCTTCGGCGTCCACCCCTCCGGATCGGCCTCGAGGTAGGGCTCGAGGTTGGCCTTCTCCTCCGGCTTGAGCCGGCGCGGCGACTCGGTGGCGAAGACGTACGGCGCCAGGACCGTGCTCGCCCGCAGGAAGACCTTGCGGGTGCCGTCCGGCTCGGTGCGGAAGATCTCGTAGGCCATCGTGAAGCTCGCCGCCCGGATGTCGGTCACCCACGACTCGACGTAGACCGGCGTGAAGTCGAAGAGCAGCGGGGCGACGTACGTGACCTGGTGGCTGGCCACCACGACACCCTCGGCCAGGCCCTGGGTCTGCGGGCTTCTGGCGTGCGTGCGCAACATGTCCACGCGCGCCTCTTGGAGGTAGTCGACGTAGACGACGTTGTTGACGTGGCCGAGCATGTCGAGGTCGGCCCAACGCATGGAGCATTCGTAGAGATGGCGCACGCGGCCGATCCTTCCAGATGATCTTGGGCACTGGGCCTGGTCTCAACGCCGGGTCCGGGCGAGTATGGTGTCGACCACATCGCTTTCTACTCACCAGTAACCCGGGAGTGTTCATGCCTGAGGCAGTCATCGTCGCCGCCGCCCGTACCCCGATCGGGCGAGCCAACAAGGGATCTCTGAAGGACTTCCGTCCGGACGACCTTGCGGCCCTCATCACCAAGGAGGCCGTCGGGAAGGTGGAGGGTCTCGACCCGAACGACATCGACGACCTGCTGCTGGGCTGTGGCCTGCCGGGCGGCGAGTCCGGCAACAACATGGGCCGCGTGGTCTCGGTGCTGAACGGCTGGGACAAGGTCCCCGGCGCGACCATCACCCGCTACTGCTCCTCCTCGGTGCAGACCTCGCGGATGGCGCTGCACGCGATCAAGGCCGGCGAGGCCGACATCATCGTCTCGGCCGGCGTCGAGACCGTGTCCCGCTTCGTCAAGGGCACCTCCGACCACCTGCCCGACACCGTCAACCACCTCTTCGACGACGCCCAGTCGCGGACCGCCGCGACCGCCGCCTCCAACGAGAAGTGGCACGACCCGCGCGAGGACGGCCTGCTGCCCGACGTCTACATCGCGATGGGCCAGACCGCGGAGAACCTGGCCACCTCGCGCGGCATCTCGCGGCAGGAGATGGACGAGTTCGGCGTACGCTCGCAGAACCTCGCCGAGAAGGCCATCGCGGACGGCTTCTGGGCCCGCGAGATCACCCCGGTCACCACGCCTGACGGCACCGTCGTCTCCGCCGACGACGGCCCCCGCGCCGGCGTGACCCTGGAGGCCATCTCCGGCCTCAAGCCGGTCTTCCGCGAGGACGGCACCGTCACCGCCGGCAACTGCTGCGCCCTCAACGACGGCGCCGCCGCCGTCGTGGTCATGTCCGACACCAAGGCCGCCGAGCTCGGCGTCACCCCGCTCGCGCGGATCGTGTCCACCGGTGTCTCCGGCCTCTCCCCCGAGATCATGGGCCTCGGCCCGGTCGAGGCGACCCGGAACGCGCTGAAGTACGCCGGCATGTCGATCGGCGACATCGACCTGGTCGAGATCAACGAGGCCTTCGCGGCCCAGGTGATCCCGTCCTACCAGGACCTCGGCATCGACATCGACCGCCTCAACATCAACGGTGGCGCCATCGCTGTCGGTCACCCCTTCGGCATGACCGGCGCCCGCCTGCAGAACACCATGCTCAACAGCCTCGACTGGCACGACAAGACCACCGGTCTGATCACCATGTGCGTCGGCGGCGGCCAGGGCATGGCCATGATCCTCGAGCGCATCTGATCCCGATCCTGCCGAGTCGGCGCGTCAGAACGCGCCGGCTCGGCGGATTTCAGCGCATCTCGATGCCGGGACGGTCGCTGATGAGGTGGTCCGAGACGGTGTTCATCACGCGCCCCAGGGCCGCGAAGTCCTCCGGGCTGACCAGATCGATGAGGTAGTCGCGTACGCCGGTGACGTGGACCGGTGCCGCCTCGCGCAGCAGCGCGAAGCCACGCTCGCTCAGGGTGGCGACGACGCCCCGGCCGTCCTCGGCCGAGTTGCGGCGTTCGACGAGCCCGGAGCGCTCCATCCGGGTGATCGTGTGGGTCACCCGGGAGCGCGAGTGGGCCAGGGAGTCGGCGAGCTGCGCCATCCGCATGGCGCCGTCGTTCTCGGAGAGACGTACGAGGATCTCGTACTCCGGCAGCGAGATGTCGAACTGAGCGCGTAGATCGGCGTCCAGGCGGTCATCGAGCAGAGTCATCCCCATCATCAGCGCACGCCAGGAGCGCTGTTGCTCTTCGTCCAGCCACCGAGTCTCATCACCCACGGGGCATTACGTTAGCCCGGTGTCCGCACCGTTCCATGCACTGGCACCCATTTAAGGGCGAGGAAGTCGTCGCCGCCCGCTCGATCCGGACCCGGGACGAGAGCCCTGCGAAGGCCGGGACCAAGGCCAGAAGTCAGCCAGGACCTTAGCCCGCCCCGGCGGATCGAGAGCGCAAGAAACAATTCGCCACCGATTCGGGTAAAGGCGAAGATTGTGCGGTGTCGACTCCCCCTGCCCTCGGACTCCGTGACTTCCTAGCCGCCCTTCCACGCGAGGGCCGTTGGCTCCTGGCGACGGTCGCGATCCAGCTCCTCGGTCGCGGCATGACACTGCCCTTCACGATCATCTACCTGCATGAGGTACGCGGCTTCGACCTCGGCCTCGCCGGCACCCTGATGGGCCTGATCGCCATCGTCGGCTTCGTGGTCACCGGCCCGGCAGGCTCCCTGATCGACCGGTACGGAGCTCGCCCGGTGATCCTCGGCGGCCTGGTCTGCGCGATCGCCGGCGACATCATGCTCGCCTTCGCCGACACCCCGGCGCTCGCTGCCGCGGCGCTGTGCCTGCTGGGTGTGCAGGCCGGCGTCTCCTGGCCTGCCGCCAACGCGCTGGTCGCCACCGTGGTCGAGGGCGAGCTCCGGCAGCGCTACTACGGCGTGAACTTCGCCCTGATCAACCTCGGCATCGGCGTAGGCGGCGTCATCGGTGGCCTCTTCATCGACGTGACCCAGCCCGAGACGTTCACCTACGCCTTCCTCGGCAACGCCGCCACCTTCACGATCCCGGCCCTCGTCCTGCTCGGCCCGCTGCGTCACCTGCACGGACGCGCCGCGCGGCCCTCCGCCGACGAGCCCCACGCGACCGCGTCGTACGCCACGATCCTGCGCCGCCCCGAGGTCATCTGGCTGGTGGTGATCGGAGTGCTGCTCTCGACCCTCGGCTACGGCCAGATCGAGAGCGGATTCCCGGCCTACTCACGTCAGATCTCCGAGGTCTCCACCCGGGTCGTCGGCTTCGCGTTCGTGGTGAACTGCGCGGTGATCGTGCTCGCCCAGTTCTGGGTGATGAACCGGGTCAGCGGCCGGCGACGCACCCACGTGCTCATCGCCACCGCGGTGATCTGGGGCGTCGCCTGGGCGGTGTTCGGGGCGACCGGCCTGGTGCCGGGCTCCGTCGCGGCCATCGTCGGCGTGGTCGCCTTCCAGGGACTGTTCTTCGCCCTGGGCGAGACGCTGATGCAGTCGGCTTTCCCTGCCCTGACCAACGAGATGGCGCCCGACCATCTGCGCGGGCGCTACAACGCGATCAACTCGGCGGCGTTCCAGACCGGGGCGATCGTCGGCCCGATCCTGGCCGGATTCCTGCTCGAGCACGGCCAGTCGACGGTTTTCATCGCGCTGATGATGGTCGGCTGCCTCGGCATCGTCGCCGGCTCGCTGCGACTCGAGCGCCGGATCACCCCCGCCGTGAACGGCGTACGTCCCGCCCTGATCGCCGAGTCGGCTCAAACCTGACGCCGCAACCGGTCGAGTCCGCGCTTCGCGCGGTTACTCCCTCGCTCGGCGCGAGCGGACGAGCAAGCTCGCCACTCGACCTCGCTCCGGTCGTCTCGGCTCGTCATGACGAGCCGACTCGGCGGGGGTTTGGGTCAGAACGCGCCGACTCGGCGCGTCCGTACGAGACAGACG
>NZ_JBHVKJ010000078.1:0-21033 GCF_042798275.1 Nocardioides sp. NPDC057767
GCCTCGCTGATTTCCGAGCCGAGGCTCAGTAGGTGCTGGTGCTGCCATTGAAGGTCAGGACGCCGGTGGCGTACAGAATGATGTTGAGGATGAAGAGCACGATGCTCACGATGCCGAGGATGAACCCGGCCGTGGCCATGCCTCGACCGCCCTGCGCGCCGCCGGAGCCATCGATCTCGCCTTGGGCCATCTTGCCCAGGATGATCGCCGGGATGCCGGCGAAGATGGAGCAGCACGGAATGCTGAGAATGCCGAGGACAAGTGCCCAGGTCGCCTTCTTGTTGTTGCCCGCAGGCTGGCCGGGCTGCCCGGGCGCCGGCGAACCGTACGGCGGCGGTGGCGGCGGAGTTCCGTAGCTCATGTGTCTGACCTCCAAAGTCAGGCGAGTTGGGTTGAGGTGAAAGAAACTTAACGTTTCCCGCCCGCACTGTGGCGCCAAATCGGGCGTGTCACGGTTCGGGTGAGAGGCTTTGCACGTGGGTCTTACCCAGAAACGAGAGGTTTAAACATGTCGGTGCTCGAGAAGATCATCGACGGCGTACGTCTGGACCTGGCGCAGCGCCAGGAGACGGTGTCGGAGGCGGACCTGCGGGCTCGCCTGGCCGACGTCGATGCGCCGCGCGACCCGATGCCGCACTTCCGGGCGGCGGGCAGCAGCGTGATCGCCGAGGTGAAGCGGAAGAGCCCCTCCAAGGGTGCTCTGGCCGACATCCCCGACCCGGCCGAGCTCGCCCAGAAGTACGCCGCCGGCGGTGCCGCCGCGATCTCGGTGCTCACCGAGGAACGTCGCTTCGGGGGGTCGCTCGCCGATCTGGTCGCGGTCCGCGCGGCCGTCGAGACGCCGATCCTGCGCAAGGACTTCATCGTCGAGCACTACCAGCTGCTCGAGGCCCGGGCCGCCGGAGCGGATCTGGCTCTGCTGATCGTGGCCGCGCTGGACGACGACACCTTGCATCGCCTCTACGACCAGGCAGGTGAGCTGGGGCTCACCGTGCTGGTCGAGACCCACGACGAGGACGAGGTCGCCCGGGCGGTCGACCTCGGCGCCGAGCTGATCGGCGTCAACGCGCGCAACCTGAAGACCCTGGAGATCGACCAGGACGTCTTCGGACGGCTCGCCCCGCTCATCCCCGAAGACCGGGTGAAGGTCGCCGAGTCGGGCATCTTCACCGCCACCGACGTCAAGCGCCACGTCTCCGAAGGGGCCCGCGCGGTCCTGGTCGGCGAGGCGCTGGTCAAGCATGGCGACCCGCAAGCCACGGTCGCCGAGTTCACCGGAATCCAAGGCTGAGGCCAAGAGTAGATCCGAGAGCAGATACAGCCATGACAACTCACATCCACGAGACGACTTCCTACGACGCCGACGAGTTCGGCTGGTTCGGTGGTGAGGCCGAGGGGTTCGGCGGCCGCTTCATGCCCGAGGCGCTGATGAAGGCGCTCACCGAGCTCGACGACGCCTGGCAGAAGGCGAAGGCCGACCCGGAGTTCGTGGCCGAGTTCGACGCGATCCTGCGGGACTACGCCAACCTGCCGAGCCCGCTCTACCACGCGACCCGGCTCTCCGAGCAGCTCGGCGTGCGGGTCCTTCTCAAGCGCGAGGACCTCAACCACACCGGCGCTCACAAGATCCGCAACGTGCTGGGCCAGGCCCTGCTCACCAAGCGGATGGGCAAGACCCGGGTGATCGCCGAGACCGGTGCCGGCCAGCACGGCGTGGCCTCGGCGACCGCGGCCGCCTACTT
Source organism: Nocardioides sp. NPDC057767 (assembly GCF_042798275.1). Classification (NCBI taxonomy): domain Bacteria; kingdom Bacillati; phylum Actinomycetota; class Actinomycetes; order Propionibacteriales; family Nocardioidaceae; genus Nocardioides; species Nocardioides sp. NPDC057767. Next base: position 1,743 of record NZ_JBHVKJ010000078.1, read on the forward strand.
CGGCCTGGACTGCACCGTCTACATGGGCAAGGTCGACACCGACCGTCAGGCGCTCAACGTGGCCCGGATGCGGCTGCTCGGCGCCGAGGTCGTCCCGGTGCCCTCCGGAAGCGGCACCCTCAAGGACGCCATCAACGAGGCGCTGCGCGACTGGGTCGCGAGCGTCGACCACACCGCCTACCTGTTCGGCACCGCCGCCGGGCCCCACCCGTTCCCGACGCTGGTCCGCGACATCGTGCGCGGCATCGGCGACGAGGCCCGGGCGCAGGCGATCGAGCAGTTCGGTGGTCTCCCGAACGCTGTCGTGGCCGCGGTCGGCGGTGGCTCCAACGCCATCGGTCTCTTCACCGCGTTCCTGGACGACGAGGCCGTCGAGATCCACGGCTTCGAGGCCGGGGGAGAGGGGTTCGAGACCGGCCGCCACGCCGCCACCATCCAGGCCAACGACCCGGGCGTACTCCACGGCGCCCGCACCTACGTGCTCCAGGACGAGGACGGCCAGACCATCGAGTCCCACTCGATCTCCGCCGGTCTCGACTACCCGGGCGTCGGCCCGCAGCACGCCTGGCTGGCCAAGTCCGGCCGGGCGAGCTACACGAGCGTCACCGACAAGGAGGCGATGGACGCCTTCGCGCTGCTCTCCCGCACCGAGGGCATCATCCCGGCGATCGAGTCGGCCCACGCGATCGCCGGCGCCATCAAGATCGCCCCGGAGATCAAGGAGCGCCATGGCGAGGACGCCACGATCCTGATCAACCTGTCCGGTCGTGGCGACAAGGACATGGGCACGGCCATCGAATACTTCGGGCTCGGAGACAGCAACCAGGGAGAGAGCAAGTGAGTACGTCGGTAGCGTTCGAGAAGGCGAAGGTCGAGAACCGCGCCGCCCTGGTCGGCTACCTGCCCGCGGGCTTCCCGTCGGTCGAGGGCTCGATCGAGGCGCTCACCACCATGGTCGAGGCCGGCTGCGACATCATCGAGATCGGCCTGCCCTACTCCGACCCGGTCATGGACGGCCCCACGATCCAGGATGCCGTGCAGCAGGCACTCGACGGCGGCGTACGTGTCGACGACGTGTTCCGCGTCGTCGAGGCCGTGGCCGCGACCGGGGTGCCGACGCTGGTGATGACCAGCTGGAACCCGATCGAGCGTCGTGGCGTGGACCGCTTCGCCCAGCAGCTGCAGGACGCCGGCGGCGCAGGACTGATCACGCCCGACATCACCCCCGACTTCGCGCCGGAGTGGATCGAGGTCGCCGACGCCCGCGACCTCGACAAGGTCTTCCTGGTCGCGCCGAGCAGCACCGACGAGCGGATCGCGATGACCACGGCCCAGTGCCGCGGCTTCGTCTACGCCACCGCGGTCATGGGCGTCACCGGTGCCCGCGCCAAGACCTCCGACCTGGCCGCCCCGCTGGTCGCCCGCACGAAGAAGACCACCGACCTGCCCGTCGGTGTCGGCCTCGGGGTCAGCAACGGCGCCCAGGCGGCGGAGATGGCCGCGTACGCCGATGGCGTCATCGTCGGCTCCGCCTTCGTGCGTACGCTGCTGGACAACCGCTCCGACGAGCAGGCGGCGCTCAAGGCGCTGGCGAGCCTGACCGAGGACCTGGCCGCGGGAGTCCGCGCGCGTTGAGGTTCCTCGTCCTACCCGTCCTGCTCGCTCTCGTCGGAGTCCTCAGCGGCTGCGGCGCGGCCGGCACCGGCCAGGCGCCGGCCTCGGCGATGACCGGGCAGGAGCACACCCCCTACCAGCTCGCAGACACCGCGCTGACCGACACCGACGGTGAGCCCTTCTCGCTGGCCACCGACGCCGACAAGCCGTTGACGCTGGTGTTCTACGGCTACACCCAGTGCCCCGACGAGTGTCCGCTGGTCATGTCGAGCCTGACCGCGGGGCTCACTCGCCTCGACGACGCCGACCGGGAGAAGGTCGACGTGGTGTTCGTGACCACCGACCCGGTACGCGACACGACGCAGGTGCTGGAGAAGTACCTCGAGCGCTACGACGACGACTTCATCGGCCTCACCGGGGACCTGAAGGACATCGTCACGCTGGCCGAGTCGATGCGGCTCTACATAGGGGACGCCGACCGGCTACCCAGTGGGGGCTACGATCTCGGGGTCCACGACACCCACGTCTCGGCGGTCTCCGACGGACGCGCCAGCGTGGTGTGGTCGATGAACACCTCGCCCAAGCAGTTCGCCGACGACATCCACCACCTCCTCAGTCAGAAACCAGCCAGCCAGAGCTAGTAGGAAGAGCGCCGCATGATGCTCCCGATGTCCATCCCCAGCCCGGCCGAAGGTGTGCTCTGGCTCGGACCGATCCCGCTGCGCGGCTACGCCTTCGCGATCATCCTCGGCATCATCGTCGCCGTCTGGGTCTCCGAGAAGCGCTGGCAGGCCAGGGGTGGCCGTCTCGGTGACATCCAGGACATCGCGCTGTGGGCGGTGCCGTTCGGTCTCGTCGGTGGCCGGATCTACCACGTCATGACCGACTGGCAGCTCTACTTCGGCGACGGCGCCAACCCGATCGAGGCTCTCTACATCTGGCGCGGTGGTCTCGGCGTATGGGGCGCGATCGCGCTCGGCGCCGTGGGCGCCATCATCGGCGCCCGGATCAAGGGCATCAAGATCATCCCGCTGCTGGACACCATCGCCCCGACCTGCCTGCTGGCGATGGGCATCGGCCGCTGGGGCAACTGGTTCAACCAGGAGCTCTACGGCCGGCCCACCGACCTGCCCTGGGGTCTGGAGATCGACCCGTCGCGCTTTCCCGACGGCCCCAGCCAGTTCCCGGTCGGCACCACGTTCCACCCGACGTTCCTCTACGAGTTCCTCTGGGACATCGCGCTCTTCTTCGTGATCGTCTACCTGCAGAAGAAGCTGCGCCTGGGCGGCGGCCGCGTGGTCGCCCTCTACGTGATGGCCTACTGCCTCGGCCGGGGCCTGATCGAGACCCTGCGCATCGACAACGTCCAGCTGGCCAACGTGCTCGGTCTGCGCTGGAGCGAGTGGATGTCGATCATCCTGTTCGTCCTGGCCGCGGCATGGTGGGTCTACGCCACCTTCACCGGTCGGGGAACGATGGAGGACACGGTGTACGTCACCCAGGAGACCGAGGTCGAAGACGAAATCGATGAGGGCAATCCGGAAGCCGCCGATGAAAGCATCGGGGAAGACGCCGGGGACGACGCCTCCGCCGGATCTCAGACGTAGGCGCTGCGCCTCCTTGACCTTCCCCAGCCACGGGGCTACGGTCCACCGCGCCAGGGCGCGACACCACGATCTCGGGAGTGAAGATGGCCGCCAGCGGGGGAGACCTGTCTTCGGGTCTGCAAAGTTTTGCCGAATTGCCGGAACTTGTGGAGCAGATGGCGATCGCGGCGCTGGAAGCGGAGATCTCCTGGGTCGGCGTCAACGGTGCGTACCCCGTCGGAGATGCCGATCACGGGTGGCGCGCTGCACAGGGTGATGGCGGCGAGACGCTATTTGTCTCTGCCTCCGGCCGATTGCCCGGTGGGGGATCGGTGGACTCATTCGTCAGCCAGCACGCCGGTCACTGGGTTTTCGTGAACGGTGCCCAAGCCAACGACGCGTCAGCCACGGCCAGCCCTGTGTCCTACAACATCTTCACTGATACTCCGATGCGGCTGGAGAATTGGCGTGGCGCGATCGGTGATGCTTTCAGGCCATGGCAGACATTGCCCGAGGAAGGCGCGATTCGGGCGGCGGCCGAAGAAATCGGCAATCGAGTGGCGGGACTGACCATGAGTTTCGGTGGCGCGGGTGGCCAAGGCACGGAGACCTCAGGCGCCGGACTGGCTGGTGAGATCCGCGACCCCCACTGGGCGGCCAAGGTGCAAAGTGGCATCGAGGAATCAAGTGAGCTCAAGGGCTATGCGATGGATGTCTTCAAGCTGAAGTTCATCTACCCGATGCCGTTCGTCGTCTCCAACATTCAAGTCCTGTTGCTCGCTACGGCGTGCACGATGGCCGCTCAGGCCGGTGTGATCGAAGCCGCAAAGGCCACGGTTGGGAGTTTCGCCAAGGCTGGGATAGCAGCGATGGAAGCATCGAACCGGAACCGTGTCGGCGGTGATTCGACGAACGCGCCCAAGGCATTCCTCCTGATGGCTGGCGCGGCTGCCGCTGCCGCGAGCACCTTGCTCAGCGGCCCGGTCGGGCTCGGTGCCGCCGCCAGCCTCGCTGGCACTGCGCTCGGACTTGGCGCGAGCGTTGCCGGAGGTGACTTCGCAGGAAAAGAAGTCGAGTTCGTCGGGGAACGGCCAGAGGACGTATATCAGAAGATCGTCGATGAGTTGGTTGAGGTCAACGCGAAGATGGCCGCAGAGGAGGACGGGCTGTCTAGCGCCTTCACGACGTGGAACGATGAAGTGCTTGCCGACCCGGACGCGTTCGGCGTGCCCAAGACCGTCGAGCCCTATTCCGATCCAGCCGATCGGGAGATCGTCATGGACGCTCGCACGGTGGGCATCGCAGGCGAGCTGCTCATCGATGTCGGGCAACAGGTGCTCAAGGTGGCGCGGAGCGCGGATTTGTCCCGTGGCGCCTACCTCCGCGATGGATCGCTGGGGATAGGGGACTCCGGGGCGTTCGCTACGATCCGGGCCTGCTCGACCCTCGGCGAGAGTGTGTGCAGCAACTATTCCCAACACCTCGAGGTCGCCTCAGAGCGTCTCGAGGACGCCTACCGGCATGTCGCGAACGTCGACGGCGATGTGGGTGATGCGTTCCGGCGCTGGACCGACCAGGTCGGCGACATCTATGCACCGCAGATGCAAGGCCCCCGAGTTCCCGGCTTCTAGGAGACGAGCACGATGACCACAAGACTTCCCGATGATGCCCCCAAGTTGGGCCGGTACGTTGCGCTCGGGATCGTTCTCGTAGCCGGAGCGCTGGCGTGCCTGATCCAAGTCGGCACTCTCAAACAGTTCGAATCGAAGGCGCCTCTGGACCCAACTGCTCTGCAGATCGATCTTGGAGCCGGATCGAATCAAGAAGCGACCGCCTCTGGCCTGGTCTACTGTGCCTCACTCGCAGACCTTCAGTCGGCGGCGCCATCCGCGGACGGGTACGTCGATGGCTCCGATTCTGACGACGTATGGAGGCCGACTGGTGAAGCAGCCACGGAGATCAGTCGCGTGTGCGCCTCCCGGCGCGCTGCAACCGCAGCCAAGATTGCAGTGTATGCCGGCGGCGGCGGGTTTCTCGGTGCGCTCGGGATCGGTCTGCTGCTGACGTGTCATCTTCTGCGCGTGAACTTCGCGCCCAAGCGAGAGTGACCTCAAGGGCCTGAGAACGACGGGGTATCCTTGTCAAACGCCTGATCGGGCGAGAACTCTGGCGCAAGGAAGCGCCGCGCAGGAGGGCGTCCACCGTTCGACCCTCGTTCGCAACCTACGCGTGACACAGTGGTAACCTAGCCGCACTCGCGCGGGCCAACGCTGTCCCCTGCAGATTGCCAGTTTCATCCCCGCAAGGGCGCGCGCACCTGTCGCAGAACATCCCCACGCTCCGGACCCGGCTCGAAGCAGAGTCGGAAACCCGGGGCTATTGGGCTGCGTCGGATCGTGCGTTCCCGAGCCCGGACAGACGGGAGATCCCGGTGCCGTACGAGCACTCGTATCCATCCCCCCAGGGCCTCTACGACCCTCGGTTCGAGAAGGACGCCTGCGGCGTCGCCATGGTCGCAACACTGACCGGCGTCGCCAGCCACGACATCGTGAAGCAGGGCATCCGTGCCCTGGTGAATCTCGACCACCGCGGCGCCGCCGGCGCCGAGACCAACTCTGGCGATGGCGCCGGGATCCTGCTGCAGGTCCCCGACGCGTTCCTGCGTGAGGTCGTCGACTTCGACCTCCCGGCCGAGCGTGCCTACGCCGTCGGCACCGCCTTCATCCCGGGCGACGTCGACCAGGTCGAGCGCACCATCAAGCTGGTCGAGGACATCGCGACCGAGGAGGGCCTCGAGGTCCTCGGCTGGCGTGACGTACCGGTCAACCCGGACTCCCTCGGCGCGACCGCGAAGGCGGTCATGCCGACCTTCCGCCAGCTCTTCGTCGCCGGCGCCAAGCAGCGCGTGACGGGCCTGGCCCTGGAGCGGCTCGCATTCTGCCTGCGCAAGCGCGCGGAGAAGGAGACCGACGTCTACTTCCCGTCGCTGTCGAGCCGCACCATCGTCTACAAGGGCATGCTCACCACGCCCCAGCTGGCCGACGTGTTCCCCGACCTGGTCGACGAGCGGGTCGCCTCCGCGATCGCCGTCGTCCACAGCCGGTTCTCGACCAACACCTTCCCGAGCTGGCCGCTGAGCCACCCGTTCCGGTTCATCGCCCACAACGGCGAGATCAACACCGTGATGGGCAACCGCAACTGGATGAAGGCCCGCGAGGCGCTGCTCTCCTCCGAGCTGATCCCGGGTGACCTGGAGCGGCTCTTCCCGATCTGCACCGAGGGCGCCTCCGACTCGGCCTCCTTCGACGAGGTCCTCGAGCTCCTCCACCTGGCCGGCCGCAGCCTGCCGCACGCCATGCTGATGATGATCCCGGAGGCGTGGGAGAAGCACGAGGAGATGGACCCCGCCCGCAAGGCGTTCTACGAGTTCCATTCCTCGCTGATGGAGCCCTGGGACGGCCCCGCGTCGGTCGTGTTCACCGACGGCACCCAGATCGGCGCGGTCCTCGACCGCAACGGTCTGCGTCCCTCCCGCTACTGGGTCACCGAGGACGGCCTGGTCGTGCTCGGCTCCGAGGCCGGCGTGCTCGACGACATCGACCCCGCGACCGTGGTCCGCAAGGGCCGCGTCCAGCCGGGCAAGATGTTCCTGGTCGACACCGCCGAGCACCGCATCATCGAGGACGACGAGATCAAGTCCGAGCTCGCCGCGGAGCACCCCTACGACGAGTGGCTCCACGCCGGTCTCGTACGCCTCGAGGACATCCCCGAGCGCGAGCACATCGTCCACACCCACGCGAGTGTGACCCGCCGCCAGCAGGTCTTCGGCTACACCGAGGAGGAGCTGCGGATCCTGCTCGCGCCGATGGCCAACACCGGCGCCGAGCCGATCGGCTCGATGGGCACCGACAGCCCGATCGCGGCGCTGAGCGACAAGCCGCGGATGCTGTTCGACTACTTCGCCCAGCTCTTCGCGCAGGTCACCAACCCGCCGTTGGACGCGATCCGCGAGGAACTCGTCACCAGCCTCAACGGCACCATCGGCGCCGAGTCCAACCTGCTCAACCCGGGCCCGGCCTCGTGTCGTCAGATCGTGCTGCCGTTCCCGGTCATCTCCAACGACGACCTGGCCAAGATCCGTCACATCAACCGTGACGGCGACATGCCGGGCTTCCAGGTCCACATCGTCCGCGGCCTCTACGAGGTCGACGGCGGTGCCGAGGCGCTCCGCACCCGCCTGGACGAGATCTCGGCCGAGGTCTCCCAGGCGATCGACGACGGGGCCCGGATCATCGTCCTCTCCGACCGTCACTCCACCCAGGAGATGGCGCCGATCCCGTCGCTGCTGCTCACCGGCGCCGTCCACCACCACCTCGTCCGCGAGCGCACCCGCTCGCAGGTCGGCCTGCTGATCGAGGCCGGCGACGTACGCGAGGTCCACCACGTCGCCCTGCTGATCGGCTACGGCGCCGCCGCGGTCAACCCCTACCTGGCAGTCGAGTCCGTCGAGGACCTCGCCTATGAGGGCTACTACGTGAAGGCCGACGCCGAGAAGGCGATGGCCAACACGATCAAGGCGCTCGGCAAGGGTGTTCTCAAGGTGATGTCGAAGATCGGCGTCTCCACCGTCGCCTCCTACACCGGCGCGCAGATCTTCGAGGCCGTTGGGCTGTCGAAGGAGGTCGTGGACCGCTACTTCACCGGCACCACCTCCAAGCTCGGCGGCATCGGCCTCGACGTGATCGCCGAGGAGGTCGCCAAGCGGCACGCCACCGCCTACCCGCGCGACGGCGTCGCCAACGCCCACCGCGCGCTGCCCATCGGCGGCGAATACCAGTGGCGCCGCGAGGGTGAGCCGCACCTGTTCGACCCGGAGACGGTCTTCCGCCTCCAGCACGCCACCCGCAGCGGCCGCTACGACGTCTTCAAGCAGTACACCGACCGCGTCAACGAGCAGTCCGAGCGGCTGATGACGCTGCGCGGGCTCTTCAAGCTCAAGAGCGCCGAGGAGCTGGGCCGTCAGAAGATCTCGATCGACGAGGTCGAGCCCGTCGAGGCGATCGTCAAGCGCTTCTCCACCGGCGCGATGTCCTACGGCTCGATCTCCAAGGAGGCTCACGAGACGCTGGCCGTCGCGATGAACATCCTCGGCGGCAAGTCCAACACCGGTGAGGGCGGCGAGGACCCCGAGCGGCTCTACGACCCCGAGCGGCGCTCCTCGATCAAGCAGGTCGCGTCTGGTCGCTTCGGTGTGACGAGCGAATACCTGACGAACGCCGACGACATCCAGATCAAGATGGCCCAGGGCGCCAAGCCCGGTGAGGGCGGTCAGCTGCCTGGTCACAAGGTCTACCCGTGGGTGGCCAAGACCCGTCACTCGACGCCGGGCGTGGGACTGATCTCCCCGCCGCCGCACCACGACATCTACTCGATCGAGGATCTCGCCCAGCTGATCCACGACCTGAAGAACGCCAACCCGAGCGCTCGCGTCCACGTGAAGCTCGTGGCCGAGGTCGGCGTCGGCACGGTCGCGGCGGGTGTCTCCAAGGCCCACGCCGACGTGGTCCTGATCTCCGGTCACGACGGCGGCACCGGTGCCTCCCCGCTCACCTCGCTCAAGCACGCGGGTGGCCCGTGGGAGCTCGGCCTCGCCGAGGCGCAGCAGACACTGCTCCTCAACGGCCTGCGCGACCGGATCGTGGTGCAGACCGACGGCCAGCTCAAGACCGGCCGTGACGTGGTCATCGCCGCGCTGCTCGGCGCCGAGGAGTTCGGCTTCGCCACCGCGCCGCTGGTCGTCTCCGGCTGCGTGATGATGCGGGTCTGCCACCTCGACACCTGCCCGGTCGGCGTCGCCACCCAGAACCCGGTCCTGCGGGAGCGGTTCACCGGCAAGGCGGAGTACGTCGTCAACTTCATGCGCTACATCGCCGAGGAGGTCCGCGAGCTCCTCGCCGAGCTGGGCTTCCGCAGCATCGACGAGGCGGTCGGTCACGCCGAGGCGCTCGACGCCCGCGACGCGATCGACCACTGGAAGGCCTCCGGGCTCGACCTCTCGCCGATCTTCACCCGGGTGGAGTCGCCGCAGCAGTTCGCCGACCAGGACCTCTACAACACCAAGGGCCAGGACCACGGCCTGGAGAAGTCCCTGGACGTCAACGAGCTGGTGCCGCTCGCGGCACCCGCTCTCGAGCGCGGCGAGCCCGTGCGCGCCCAGCTGCCGATCCGCAACGTCAACCGCACGGTCGGCACGATCCTCGGTCACGAGATCACCAAGCGCTACCGCGGTGAGGGCCTGCCCGAGGGCACGATCGACATCACCTTCACCGGCTCCGCGGGCCAGTCCTTCGGCGCGTTCATCCCCAAGGGGCTGACGCTGCGCCTGGAGGGCGACGCCAACGACTATGTCGGCAAGGGCCTCTCCGGTGGCCGCGTGGTCATCCGCCCGGAGCGTACGGCCGGGTTCAAGGCCGAGGAGCACATCATCGCCGGCAACACGCTGGCCTACGGCGCCACCAGCGGGCGGATCCACATCCGCGGTGGCGTGGGGGAGCGGGCCGCGGTCCGCAACTCGGGCGCCAGCATCGTCACCGAGGGTGTCGGCGACCACGGCTGCGAATACATGACCGGTGGCCGCGTGGTCGTGCTCGGCCCGACCGGACGCAACTTCGCGGCCGGTATGTCCGGCGGCATCGCCTGGGTCCTCGACTTCGCGGAGCAGCGGCTCAACGGCGAGCTGGTCGACGCCACCGGCGTCGAGGAGAAGTACGCCGCCGAGCTCGAGCAGCTGGTGCGCGACCACCTCGAGGAGACCGGCTCGGCCGTCGCCGAGGCTCTCCTGGCCGACTGGCCCAACTCTCTGACCCGCTTCACGCAGGTCATGCCCAGTGACTACAAGCGCGTGCTCGAAGCCCAGGAGGAGGCCCTCGAGGAGGGTCTCGACGAGGACGAGGCAGCGCAGCGGATTATGGAGGTCCTCCATGGCTGACCCCAAGGGTTTTCTGAAGAACGGCCGAGAGGTCGCGACCCGTCGTCCCGTCGACGAGCGGGTCAAGGACTGGCACGAGGTCTACCCGGGCAAGATCGGCAAGACCCTGCTGCCGATCATCAACACCCAGGCCTCGCGCTGCATGGACTGCGGCATCCCGTTCTGCCACCAGGGCTGCCCGCTCGGCAACATCATCCCCGAGTGGAACGACCTGGTCTGGCGCAACGACTGGGAGGGCGCCTCGGAGCGCCTGCACGCGACCAACAACTTCCCCGAGTTCACCGGCCGGCTCTGCCCGGCTCCGTGCGAGGCCGCCTGCGTCCTGGGGATCAACCAGCCCGCGGTGACGATCAAGAACATCGAGGTCTCGATCATCGACAAGGCCTGGGACTCGGGCTTCGTCAAGCCGCAGCCGCCCGAGTGGCTCTCCGGCAAGGCGGTCGCCGTCATCGGCTCCGGGCCCGCGGGCCTGGCCGCCGCCCAGCAGCTCACCCGGTCGGGCCACACCGTGGCCGTCTACGAGCGGGCCGACAAGATCGGCGGGCTGCTGCGCTACGGCATCCCGGAGTTCAAGATGGAGAAGTCGCAGGTCGACCAGCGCCTGGCGCAGATGCGCCGGGAGGGCACGGTCTTCCGGGCGGGCGTGGACGTCGGCACCGACATCACCGGCGCGCAGCTCCAGGACCGCTACGACGCCATCGTGCTGGCCAACGGCTCCACCGTGGGCCGCGACCTGCCTGTCCCCGGGCGCGAGCTCGACGGGATCCACCAGGCGATGGAGTACCTGCCGCAGTCCAACCGGGCCTCGCTCGGCGAGGCGGTCCCCGACCAGATCCTGGCCGAGGGCAAGCACGTCGTCATCATCGGTGGCGGTGACACCGGCGCCGACTGCCTCGGCACCGCGATCCGTCAGGGCGCCGAGTCGATCACGCAGCTGGAGATCATGCCGCGTCCGCCGGAGGAGCGCCCTGAGGGCCAGCCGTGGCCGACCTACCCGATGACCTATCGGGTGGCCTCCGCGCACGAGGAGGGTGGCGAGCGGGTCTACTCCGTGTCCACCAAGGAGTTCCTCGGCACCGAGGACGGCCGCGTACGCGCGTTGAAGCTCGTCGAGGTCGAGTTCATCGACGGCAAGCTGACCGAGAAGGAGGGGACCGAGAAGGAGATCCCCGCCGACCTCGTCCTGCTGGCGATGGGCTTCACCGGCCCGGAGAAGGACGGCCTCCTCACCCAGCTGGGTGTCGAGTACGACGCGCGCGGCAACGTCGCCCGCGACGACTCCTTCGCCACCTCCGTCCCCGGCGTGTACGTCGCCGGCGACGCGGGTCGGGGCCAGTCGCTGATCGTGTGGGCGATCGCCGAGGGGCGCGCCGCCGCGGCCGCGGTCGACACCTACCTGACCGGCTCGACCAACCTGCCCGCGCCGATCCGTCCGACGGACCGGCAGCTGACCATCTGAGGCCGACACGCCTAGGCACAACGGCGTGCCGACCACTGGCCCGGCACCTCCCCTTCGGAGGTGTCGGGCCAGTCGGGTCTCAGCCACCGGATCGGACGATCCGACAGAGTTCGTACACACTTGTGGCGACGAGTTTGTGGCACACGTGCATTGCCCGGGCCTGCGGTGAGCGGCTAGCTGCCGGCGACCTCGCGCCGGGCCCGGCGTAGCGGGACGACATCCGACTCGGACCAGGGCGAGAATGTCGGGTGAACGGCCTGATCAGGACGTGGTCCGGGTGCTGGTTTGAACGATCCAGAGGGGTAGTCTGGGCTCCCGTGAGAAGAGCGAAGATCGTCTGCACCCTGGGACCCGCCGTCGGGACGGAGCGTCGCATCCGCGAGCTCGTCTACGCAGGCATGGACGTGGCCCGGATGAACATGAGCCATGGGTCCCACGACGACCACTCCAGCAACTACGCGCTGGTGCGGGAAGCGGCTGCGGCGAGCGGACACAGCGTCGGCATCTTCGCCGACCTGCAGGGGCCCAAGATCCGCCTCGAGCGCTTCGAGGAGGGGTCGGCCATCCTCCACCGGGGTCAGCCCTGGACCATCACCACGCGCGAGGTGACCGGCAACGACAAGATCTGCGGCACGACCTACAAGGGCCTGCCGGGCGACGTGAAGGTCGGCGACCCGATCCTGATCGACGACGGCAAGCTGCGCCTGCGGGTCACCGCGGTCGACGACACCGACGTCCACACCGAGGTCCTGGTCGGCGGACCGGTCTCCAACAACAAGGGCATCAATCTCCCCGGCGTCGCGGTCTCCGTCCCGGCCCTGTCCGAGAAGGACGAGGAGGACCTGCGCTTCGCTCTCAAGCTCGGTGTCGACATGGTCGCGCTCAGCTTCGTGCGCAACGCGAAGGACTACGAGGACGTCCGCAAGATCATGGACGAGGAGGGGCGCGTCGTCCCGGTCATCGCCAAGATCGAGAAGCCGCAGGCGATCGACAACCTCGACGAGGTCATCGCCGCCTTCGACATGTTCATGGTCGCCCGCGGTGACCTCGGCGTGGAGTGTCCGCTCGAGGAGGTCCCGTTCCTGCAGAAGCGGATCATCGAGCTGGCCCGCCTCAACGCCAAGCCGGTCATCGTCGCCACCCAGATGCTCGACTCGATGATCGCCAACCCGGCGCCGACCCGTGCCGAGGCCAACGACGTCGCCAACGCCGTCCTCGACGGCGCCGATGCCGTGATGCTCTCCGCCGAGACGAGCGTGGGCGACTATCCGATCCACACCGTCGAGACGATGGCCCGCATCATCGCGGCCACCGAGCGCCACGCCTTCTCCCGCGACGGCTCCGCCGCCGCCGAGCTGAGCCGCATCGACTGGGACCCGCACACCCGCTCCGGCGTCATCGCCAAGGCAGCCGCCGAGGTCGCCGACCGGGTCGGCGCCAAATACCTGGTCGCCTTCACCACCTCCGGCGACTCCGCCCGCCGCCTCTCCCGGCTGCGCGGCTCGATCCCGCTGCTCGCCTTCACCCCCTCCGATGCCGTACGCAGCCAGCTGGCGCTCAGCTGGGGCACCGAGACCTTCCGCACCGACGAGGTCGAGCACACCGACGAGATGGTCCGCCAGGTCGACGAGAACCTGCTCAAGCTCGGCCGCGTCGAGGAGGGCGAGCTCGTCGTCATCATCGCCGGCTCGCCTCCCGGCATCCCCGGCTCCACCAACGCCCTGCGCATCCACCGCATCGGCGACGCGATCAACGAGGTCGCGCCCGCCTACGAGCGCAAAGGCTAGCTCTTCGGGCCGATCAACGCGTCGAGCGCCGCGACCGCCTCGCGGCGCGAGACGCTGATCGTCTTCCAGGAGGACTGGCGCCACGGGATGTCGACCAGGTCGAGCGCCCAGGTGCACAGGTCGCGGATGTCGTCCGAATGATTGACGAACTGCCAGCGGCCGTAGTCGTAGCGCTTCTTCTCCCCGGCGACGACCCGGGTCGCCCAGTTCGCCACCCGGCACCCGTCCGAATGGAACAGTCCGCGGAGGAACGGGCCCGGGTGGGCTGACACGATCGCCTGCTGCCACGGTTCGAGGGTGATCTTGCGCTCGTGCTTGCGGCCGGGGCCGTGCTGCGGGAAGAGACAGGGCAAGTGTTGCCAGTTCAGCTGAACGTCCACACAGCCGGGCTTCCTGACGATGAATACCTTGCCGCCTGGCCTGATCCGGCCGAGCAGGTCGACTACGTCGTCGATGATCCGGGGATGGGCCAGGTCGCACGTGATCCGGAGGAAGTAGAAGCGCGCGGCTTTCGCGATGTGGCCGTCGCCGAGGTAGAAACCGAGAAGCGCGGCGTACGCTTCCTCATCCACCGGCAGCTCGTTGCAGCGCGGACAGGACCCTGGTTTGCTGAGCGGTGCCCTGTCGCGCCAGTCGCGAATGGTGGACCTGGCTATGCCGGTGGTTCGTGCCGCGGTCGACAGCGATTCGCCTTGTTGAAGAAGAGCGAGCGCCTCGGCGCGAACACGGGCTCCGTACACGTTCGTAGTCTGCACGCGACCACCGACAACATGACGGAGCGCACGAACGAATTTGGTGCCCCGAGTCGGATTCGAACCGACACTATACGGTGTTTGAGACCGCCCTCTCTGCCGTTGGAGTACCGGGGCTTTGCGGCCCGCGAACGGGCCCGGCGTACGCCAAACTTACCGGACCGTGGGCGGAATCACTGCACCGGGACGTGCCCGTGATGGCCTAGTCTGTGCTCGTGACGGAGAGCAACCCCAGCAGCACCCCGGAGAGCCAGGCGCGGCGTACGGTCGTCATCGCGGAGGACGAGGTCCTGATCCGGATGGACCTCAAGGAGATGCTCACCGAAGAGGGCTACGAGGTCGTCGGTGAGGCCGGCGACGGCAAGGCCGCGATCGAGCTCGCCACCGAGCACAGACCCGATCTGGTGATCCTCGACGTGAAGATGCCGGTGCTCGACGGGATCGCGGCCGCGGAGGCGATCGCACGCGACCGGATCGCCCCGGTCGTCATGCTGACCGCCTTCTCGCAGCGTGAACTGGTGGAACGGGCCCGCGACGCGGGGGCGATGGCCTACCTCGTCAAGCCGTTCAACATCACCGACCTGGTGCCCGCGATCGAGCTGGCGGTGAGTCGCTTCCAGGAGCTCGCCCAGCTCGAGAAGGAGGTCGCCGGTCTGACCGACCGGCTGGAGACCCGCAAGGCGGTCGACCGGGCCAAGGGGATCCTCCAGGAGGGACTCACCCTGAGCGAGCCCGAGGCGTTCCGGTGGATCCAGAAGACCGCGATGGACCTGCGTCTGTCGATGCGGCAGGTCGCCGAGGGCGTCATCGAGCACGGAGTCAGCGGGCCGCGTACCTGAATCCGTGTAAACGGCACGTCACAGATCGGTTGCGGTCTCAGATGAGGGCGAACCTGTGGCTTGTTCGTGGGTGACGTCGGCCTAGACTGCCCGCGCGGATCCGGCTGACCAGCGTGTTCGGCTGGTGTCAGGATCCGTCTTCAGGACACACAGGCAGGAGTACCCACGTGCGCAAGCGGCTCTACAGAGTCCTCGTCGCGCTCATCGGTGCGCTGATGGTGCTGTTGGTAGGGAGCGCGGGTGCCGCACAGGCAACCGACACCCCACCGCCGGATGCCACCGCGATCCAGGTGACGCTTCAGGACGAGGCCAACAAGGATGCCCAAGGCAATCCGAAACCGATCTCGGGAGTGACCCTCGAGGTCAGCAAGGACGGCGAGAAGGCCGGCGAGGGCGTCACCGATGCCAAGGGTGTCGCGATCATCGTGGTCGAGGAGCTCGGCAAGTACACGGTGACACTCGACGAGAAGACCCTTCCTGAGGGGACGGTTCTCGACGAGAACACCAAGAACGAGGCCACCGTCCAAGTACGCTTCCAGGGCCCCAACAACCGGGCGATCTTCCCGATCGGCGTCACCGCCGGTGAGCAGTCGAACTTCGCCAAGGACCTCGCCCAGAACCTGCGCGCCGGCATCGTCTTCGCTCTGGTCCTGTGCCTGGCCGGCCTCGGCTTCTCGCTGATCTTCGGCACGACCGGCCTGTCCAACTTCGCCCACGGTGAGCTGCTCACCTTCGGTGCGGTGATGGCCTGGACCTTCGACCAGATCTTCAAGACCGGCGGCCTGGCCACGGTCTCGGTGATCCTGGCCGGCATCATCGCGGTCGTCCTCGGCGGTGTGGGCGGCTACGTACAGGACAAGGTCCTGTGGGGCCCGCTGCGCCGCCGCGGCACCGGTCTGATCGCGATGATGATCGTCTCGATCGGTCTGGCGATCTTCCTGCGCTACCTGTTCCAGTACTTCTACGGCTCCTCGACCCGCTCGCTGTCGCAGTACAGCGGCCAGCAGCGCGAGCAGCACTGGTACTACCTCGGCCTCTCGCTCTCCGACCGCGAGGCGATCATCGTCGTCATCTCGATCGTCACCATCACCGCGGTGTGCGTGTGGATGGCCAAGAGCCGGATGGGCAAGGCGATGCGCGCGGTCTCGGACAACCCCGCGCTGGCCGCGTCCTCGGGCCTCCGGGTCGACAGCGTCATCACCAACGCATGGGTGATCGGTGGGGCGCTGACCGCGCTGTCCGGTGTGCTCTACGCGATGCAGCTGCAGGTCAACAGCTTCATGGGCATGCGGATCCTGCTGGTCATCTTCGCCGCGGTCACCCTCGGTGGTCTCGGCACGATCTGGGGTGCACTGGTCGGCTCGATGGTGATCGGGCTCGTCTACGAGCTCGGGCCGCTGTTCGGCGTACCCACCTCGATCAAGGAGGTCGGCCCGCTGCTGATCATGATCGTGATCTTGCTGGTGCGGCCCCAGGGCATCCTGGGTCGTAAAGAGCGGCTCGGGTAGGAGAGACAATGGACATTCTCGACATTCTCCGGGCAGGGCTGCAGCAGGCGCTGGGCCCGCAGGCGATCGTCTTCGCCCTGGCTGCGATCGGCCTCAACATCCACTTCGGCTACACCGGGCTGCTCAACTTCGGCCAGGCCGGGTTCGTCGCGGTGGGTGCGTACGGTCTGGCCGTCTCCGTGGTCACCTTCGACGCCCCGTTCTGGCTCGGCATCATCATGGCGCTGGTGGCGCCGCTGGTGCTCGCCGTGATCCTGGGTGTGCCGACCCTGCGTCTGCGCGCCGACTATCTGGCGATCGTCACCATCGCCGCGGCCGAGGTGCTGCGGTTCGTCTTCGGTGCGGTGGAGACCAAGGACACCTTCGGTGGCTCCAACGGTCTCAACGGTTTCGCCAGGCCCTTCCAGCAGGCCAACCCCTACAACAGCGGCATCGACCTGGGCATCATCTCGTTCGGCCGCAACGACCTGTGGTCCCTGACCGTGGGCTGGATCCTGGTCGCGCTGTGCTGCGTGCTGGTGTGGGCGCTCATGCGCAGCCCGTGGGGCCGTGTGCTCCGCTCGATCCGCGAGGACGAGGACGCGGTGCGCTCGCTGGGCAAGAACGTCTTCGCCTACAAGATGCAGGCCCTCGCCCTCGGTGGCGTCATCGGCGGTCTGGGCGGCATGTTCCTGGCCCTCAAGCAGGCCTCGGTCGTGCCGAGCGACTACTCGACGCTGATGACCTTCTACGCCTTCGCCGCGCTGCTCCTCGGTGGCGCTGCCCGGGTGATGGGGCCGGTCATCGGTTCGATCCTGTTCTGGTTCCTGATCGCGGGGCTAGGCTCGTTCTTCAGCCAGTCGGCTGGTGAAGGTGGCTGGATCCCGTCGGTGATCATGACCGACACCCAGGCCAGCGTGATCCGCTACATCGTGCTGGGTCTGGCCATCATGCTGCTGATGATCTTCCGACCCCAGGGGATCTTCGGCGACCGTAGGGAGATCGCGATCGATGGACGCTGACATGACTGACCAGACGAACGCAGACAAGAACGCGGAGAGCAAGACCGGGCCTGCGGGCCTGGTCGGTGTGAGCACCGAGCCGGGCGCCAAGAAGCCCGACCCGATCCTGGTCGCCGACAACATCACGCGTACGTTCGGCGGGCTCACCGCCGTCGACGTCGATCACGTCGAGATCCAGCGGGGCGCGATCACCGCGCTGATCGGCCCCAACGGGGCCGGCAAGACGACGTTCTTCAACCTGCTCACCGGCTTCGACCAGCCCAACAGCGGCTCGTGGAGCCTGGAGGGCAAGTCGCTCAAGGGCGTCGCCCCCTACAAGGTGGCCCGCCTCGGGATGGTGCGCACCTTCCAGCTCACCAAGGTGCTGGCCAAACTCACCGTGATCGAGAACATGCGCCTGGGCGCCACCGGGCAGAAGGGCGAGCGGTTCTGGGCCGCGCCGTTCAAGTTCCTGTGGGGCAAGCAGGAGGACGCCGTCACGGCGAAGGCCGACGACCTGCTCGCCCGCTTCCTGCTCGACAAGAAGCGCGAGGACTTCGCCGGGTCGCTCTCCGGTGGCCAGCGCAAGCTGCTCGAGATGGCTCGCGCGCTCATGGTCGATCCGGAGGTGGTCATGCTCGACGAGCCGATGGCGGGTGTGAACCCGGCCCTGAAGCAGTCGCTGCTGGGCCACGTGAAGTCTCTGCGCGACGAGGGCCGCACGGTCCTCTTCGTCGAGCACGACATGGACATGGTCCGCGACATCTCCGACTGGGTCATCGTGATGGCGCAGGGCAAGATCGTCGCGGAGGGCACCCCGGAGTCGGTCATGGCCGACCAGCGTGTCATCGATGCCTATCTCGGGGCCCACCACGACACCGACCTGAGCGATCTCGACGAGGAGCAGCTCGAGGCCGAGGTCGAGGCCGAGATCGCCCAAGAGGAGGACGCGAAGTGACTTCCACCGATGCGGAGAAGTTCCGCGAGAAGCACCTGAGCGAGGCCGAGGGTGCGGTGCTCCGTGCCGACGGGCTCATCGCCGGCTACCTGCCCGGGGTCAACATCCTCAACGACACCGACCTCTACTGCCAGCCCGGCGAGCTGGTCGGGATCATCGGCCCCAACGGCGCCGGCAAGTCGACGCTGCTCAAGGCGCTCTTCGGTCTGGTCAAGATCCACGAGGGCACGGTCAAGCTCAACGGCGAGGACATCACCGGCAAGCGTGCCGACGAGCTGGTCAGCCGGGGGATCGGTTTCGTCCCGCAGACCAACAACGTCTTCCCGAGCCTGACCATCGAGGAGAACCTCGAGATGGGCTGCTACCAGGCCCCGAAGAAGTTCGCCGAGAGGTTCGACTTCGTCACCGGGATCTTCCCGGCCCTCGGGGAGCGGCGCAAGCAGCGTGCCGGCGGGCTCTCCGGCGGTGAGCGCCAGATGGTCGCGATGGGCCGGGCGCTGATGATGGAGCCGTCGGTCCTGCTGCTGGACGAGCCCTCCGCGGGGCTCTCGCCGGTCATGCAGGACGAGGTCTTCGTGCAGACCCGCAAGATCAACAAGGCCGGCGTCTCGGTCGTGATGGTCGAGCAGAACGCCCGCCGCTGCCTGCAGATCTGCGACCGCGGCTACGTGCTCGACCAGGGCCGTAACGCCTACACGGGTGCGGGCCGCGAGCTCGCCGACGACCCGAAGGTGATCGAGCTCTACCTCGGCACTCTGGGGACCAAGGACGACTGAGGGCGTACGTCCCGAACGACCAGGGCCCCGGAGCGCGCTGCTCC
>NZ_JBHVKJ010000079.1:0-19198 GCF_042798275.1 Nocardioides sp. NPDC057767
CGCCCCCGCAGAGCGCGACGCTGGTGGGCTGAGCACCCGCCTGGAGCGCTGCCGCGAGGGACGCGCCGAGGCAGCGGGGAATTTTCCCGCGTGGGCGGTAAAATGCCCGCGCTGCCCGCGCTTCATACGCGCACAATCCCGCCATGGCGGGATTCTGCCCCGCCCCCGCGAGCGCCCGAGGAGCCCACACATGACCGCTACCGATCCACAGCACCGCCAGCACGCCTACCGGGTCCGGCTCGACTGGGGACCGGTGGGCGCCGAGGCGATCGGGCCGGTGGACATCGCCGTCGTGGTGGACGTGCTCTCCTTCACCACGACGCTGACGGTCGCGGTCGAGCGCGGGATCGAGGTGTTCCCGTTCCGTTGGCGGGACGGCCGGGCGGAGGCGTACGCACGTGAGCACGACGCCGTTCTCGCGGTGCAACGTCAGGACGCGGAGCCTGGCCGGCCTTCCCTCTCGCCCGCGTCGTTGCGCGAGGCCGACGGTGTCCGTCGCTTGGTGCTGCCCTCGCCCAACGGCTCGACGATCAGCACCCTGCTCGCGGCGGGCGGTGCCACGGTCGTCGGTGCCTCGCTCCGCAACCGCACCGCGGTCGCCGAGTGGCTCGCGCCGCGCTGCGCCGACGGCGCGAGCGTCGCCTTCATCGCGTCGGGGGAGTGCTGGCCCGACGGCACGCTCCGCCCTGCGGTGGAGGACCTCTGGGGCGCGGGGGCGGTCCTCGACGCCCTCGACGCCCTCGACGCCCTCGACGCCCTCGACGCCCTCGATCTCTCGCCCGAGGCTGCGATGGCGCGTGACGCGTTCCGCGCTGCGGATCTCCCCGACGTACTCCATGCCTGCGCCGGTGGCCGGGAGCTGATCGCGAGGGGGTATGCCGACGACGTCGTCGTGGCGGCCGAGACGGACGGATCCTCGGTGTTGCCGCTGTTGCACGGCCGGTCCTTCCGGGCGGTTACGGAGAAAGTCACCGATCCGTGCTGAGGCGGCCCTCCAGGCCGATCTGCCAGTCGAAGAGCCCTCGCTCGACCAGCAGCGTGAGCAGGGTCTTGTCGAGCCCGGTCGCGATCGCGACGCCGATGAGCACCAGGACGACACCGAGCACCTTGTGGAAGGCGCCCTCGGGGTCGATCGCCCACCTGAGCCGGGCGATCAGCGCCCGCCCACCCACCATGACCGCGGCGAGCAGGATCGTCAGGCCGGCGACGTACGCGATCAGGTAGCCGAGCCCGCGCAGCGGCTCTGCCGGCAGGATGGCGGCCACGATCAGCGCGTACGTCGGGCTGCAGGCGCTGAAGACCGGCCCCATGCTCGCACCGAGGAGGACGTCACCGCCGACCCCGCGACGGCTGCTCGCGCGGGCCAGACGCTCCTGGGCGCGCGAGCCGAGCCCGAGCCGGAACACGACGGTGTCCCACAGCCGGGGCCACACCATCACGACACCGAAGAGCGCCACGATCACCCCGGAGACGATGCTCCAGAACCGTGGCGGCACGTCGATCAGCAGGGTCGTCGACTTCAGCACGACGCTGAACACGATGACCGAGGCACCGAGCGCGGCCACCGCGACCCATGGCCGCCGCTCGCCGGTCCCGCGGGAAAGGATCACTGGCACGAACGCCACCACGCACGGGGCGAGCACCGAGAGCGCTCCGGCGAGGAACGAGGCGAGCAGGAGCGTCACTGGGTGTTCTCGAGGATGGCGTCGACCGACTTGTCCTGGCCGTAGCCCGACCAGAGCCTGACCCGGGCACCCGAGGCGTCGACGCGTACGAAGGTCGACTGGATCGTCACCTCGTACTTCTTGCGCAGGTCGGTCGCGGAGTCGTAGTCGACCTTCAGGATCTGCGCTCCCTCAGGCACCTCGCCGCGCTTGATCGCCTCCTCGAAACCGCGGCACTCCGGGCACCACGGCGCGTGGAAGAAGAGGATGGTGTCGGTGTAGCAATCCTCGGCGACCGCCGCGGCCGAGTAGTCGGCGTAGCGGCCCTCGCAGGCCGGTGCGTCGGCGGGATCCGCGGCAGCGGTCTCTCCCGGAGCGGACGCGGCGGTCGACGGCGTCGAGGAGACCACGGGAGTGGCCGGTTCGCCGGCCTGTTCGGTGTCGGTGCCGCACCCGGCGGCGAGCAGGAGGAGAGCGATCACAGCCAGGACGCGACGTTTCATGTGGCTGGGTTCGGAGCGGCTTCCCCCGAAGATGGGCGTTGTGTGGCGCATACGTCCAAGTCAATCGGAGGGCAGTCGCTCGAACCACGACCAGGTGCCGTCGAGCAGCTGTTTCTCGGTGATGCCGTAGCTCGCCTCCAGCGCCCTGCCGGTGCCGGCGTGGAAGTCGTCGCTACCGCTCGGCAGGTGGAGGAAGAAGTCGTTGCAGAACTCCAGGAACCTCTTCATCCCACCGTTGTCGTCGATCAGCCACGAGACAGCGGCATGGGAGATCGCGTAGTCGATCGAGCCGTCTTCGCCCCACTCGGCATCGCCCGGGAGCGCTCGCTCGTGGGCCAGCAGCTGGTCGCGCTGCGCGTCCTCGCCGCAGATGTTGGCCTCGCAGCCCGAGAGGTACTCGGCGAGCCCCTCGTTGACCCAGGTGGGCACCAGGGCCGGACCGTAGACATGGCTCAGCTCGTGACGCAGCGTGCGCGCGTCCGTCGCCAGCCTGTTGGTCGCGACCGGGTTGTCCTTGATGACGGCCCCGGCGAAGGTGGCGGGGCTCGTCTTCGGGAGCCCGACGGCGTCGACCCAGAAGGTGACTGCGGCGGCGCCGTCATCGCCCTCGAAGGTGTCGCCGGGCGGTTTTCCGTTGTACGTCGCGTCGATGAGCAGCGGCACCTCCTCCTCGTCATCGCCGCGCCACACCGGTTCGAGGACCTTCTCGATCTCGGCGCGTGCGGTCGTGACCCGGCCCAGGAGATCGGCGGCACCGGTCGGCCCGTCGCGCTCGGTGACCACGACGACCGAGTGCCCCGCAGCCGCCACGACCGGACCGCCGAACCACGGCCGGCTGTACCTTTCCTCGGGCGCGGCACGGTCCCGTCCGATCACCCAGCCGCCGTCGTGGCGTACGAAGGTCATGTCGGTCGGGTGGGAGACGGGCGCCCGGTGCGCCTCCTCGAGCTGGGCCACCTCGGTGACCTGCGGGGCGAAGAGGACACCGTCGTTGCGGACCTCGTCCGGGGTCTGCTCGGTGTCCTTCACCTCGTAGGCGAGCGACTTCATCGGAAGCTCCTGGAGGTTGCCGAAGATGGCCTGCTGCTGGTCGACCAGCTTGCGGTCGCGGGGGTCGACGGTGGCGAGGAACGCCTCCTCGTCGCCCTGCAGGGCCGCCGTCGCGCGCTGGGCGAGCACCTTCTCGACCGCCTCGTAGTCGGCAGGAACGGGTTCGTACGGAGGATGCGACGGCGCCGGTGACGGCCCGGCGCCCCCGGGAAGCTCCGCGCAGCCGGCGGCGAGGAGGGCGACGAGCGCGAGCGCCGCAGCGCGTGCTCGGAGGTCCACGGCCGGAGTCTAGGGAGGCCCGGACGATCCCGCCCTGGAATTCTTCGCGCGGGCCGCCGTGCCCGAAGGGCTCACTGGAGAGCGGCGGTGAGGCGCAGCACGTTGTCGACGTACGCCGCGACCTTCGGCCGCGCGAGCCACTCCTCGAGCAGCAGCTCGCGGGAGATGGCCCGGTAGCCGTCCTCGACCTTCCGCAGCTGCGCCACCGGGTCGCCGTCGAAGAGCATCAGCGAGACCTCGTAGTTGAGGGCGAAGGAGCGCATGTCCATGTTGCTCGAGCCGAGCACGGCGACCTCGTCGTCGATGCTGAAGTGCTTGGAGTGCAGCACGGCCGGTTTGGGGTAGAGGTAGATGCGCACCCCGGCCTCCAGCAGCGCCTCGTAGTAGGAGCGCTGTGCGTGGTAGACCATGAACTGCTCCTTGCCCTCGCTGACGAAGAGCTCGACCTCGACGCCGCGGCGGGCGGCCGTGGTCACCGCGTACAACAGCGACTCGTCCGGCACGAAGTAGGGGCTGGTGATCGAGATCCGCTTCTTGGCGGCGTACATGAGATGGGTGAAGGCGCGCAGGTTGTTCTCGGCGTCGACGCCCGGGCCGCTGGGCACGATCTGTCCGGTGACGTCACCGGCGCGTGGTGCGGTGGCGGCCAGCTCTGCCCGCAGCAGCTCCCCGGTCTCGGTGTCCCAGTCGCTGGCGAACACGACGTTCAGCGCGGTCACCAGCGGACCCTCGATCCGGGCGTTCAGCTCGACCCACTCCCGGCCGGCCCGGTGGTTCTTCGGTTTGTTGTAGCCGGGCTCGATGAGGTTCTGCGAGCCGGTGAAGGCGACGCGACCGTCGACGACCAGGAGCTTGCGGTGGTTGCGCAGGTCGGGGCGGCGGATCTGGCCGCGCAGGGGGTTGATGGGGAGCAGCGGGTGCCAGTCGATGTCGGAGGCGTCGAGCCGCTTCTTGAGCGCGCGCCAGACCGGGATGCCGCGCGAGCCCAGGTGGTCGAGGAGCAGCCGCACCCGCACCCCGCGCGCCGCGGCCCGGTCCAGAGCGTCGAAGAACGGCTCGGTGACGTGGTCGCAGGCGGTGATGTAGAACTGCGCGTGCACGTAGTTCTCGGCCTGGTCCACCGCGGCCGTCATCGCCTCGACGGAGGCGGTGTAGTCGTCGATCAGATCGACCCGGTTCCCCGGCCTGGCCGGCAGTGAGCCGAGCCGCTCGTTCAGCTGGATCGTCGCCGCGTCGACCTCGGAGATCGTCGTCGGGTGCGGCGCCCTCGGCAGGCCGCGCACGTACTCGGTCACCTCGTCGTTGAGGGCCCGCTGGCGGGCGTGCCGCCGTCGGTCCAGCCGGGTCTGACCGAGCAGCAGGTAGCCGATCAGGCCGACCCCCGGGATGAAGAAGATGGCCAGCAGCCACGCCATCGCGCTGCTCGGGCGCCGGTTCTTCGGCACCACCCCGAGCGCGACCACCTTCACCAGCACGTCGATGACGTAGATCGACGTGCTCGTCACCTCCGCCGCATTCATGCGGCTCAGCATGCACCACCGCCACTCGTGTGGGAATCTTCTGACATGGTTCGACTCTTCCCCGCCGCCCGCCGTGCCATCGCCGCCGAGGAGGCCTCGCCGCCGGTCTGGGAGGTCGACGTCGCCGCCCAGCGCACCGAGGCCCGCAAGCTGGCTGCGGCCGAGGAGAAGGAGGAGGTCGCGGAGGTCACTGGGATCGACGCCGACGGGGTTCCGTGCCGGCTCTACACCCCCGAGGACGTACGCGAGGGGCTGATCGTCCACCTCCACGGCGGTGGCTTCGTCTTCAACGACGTCGAGGTCCACGACGCCGCGTGCCGGCGGCTGGCCAACCGGAGCGGGCTGCGGGTGCTGTCGGTCGACTACCGCAGGCCTCCCGAGGACCCCTATCCCGCGGCTCCCGACGACGTCGACACGGTCGTCAAGTGGCTGGCCAACGACCCGCTGCTGAGCACGCTGCCGGCGTACGTCCACGGCGACAGCGCCGGCGGCAACCTCGCCCTGGTCGCGGCGCTGCGCAACCCCGGCGTCTTCGGCGCGATGGTGCTGGTCTACCCGTTCCTCGACCCGTCGATGAGCACCCCGGGCTACTCGATGGAGGGCGGCTGGAACGAGGAGGCGGCCTGGTACTGGAAGCAGTACGCCGCGACCGACGCGGACCTCCGCAACCCCGACCTCGGTCCCTACCTCGCCTCCGACGAGGAGCTCCGCGGCCTGCCGCCGACGCTGATCGTCAGCGCCGAGGGCGACATCCTCATCGACGAGAACGAGGACTTCGCGCTGCGGCTCGCCGACCTCGGCGTCGAGGTCGTCGCTTTCCGGGCAGTCGGGCAGATCCACGGGTTCTGGCGCCACGGCACGACGTTCCCCGCGGCGGAGTCGGTGATGGCGATGACGGCCGGCTTCCTGGCCCAGCGCAGTTCGAGGGGGCGTCCGTGACCGAGCCCTACGACGTCACCGAGACCCGGGCCGCCTACGACACCGTCTCCAAGGCCTACGCCGAGATCGTCGACCCGTCCGTCACCGAGACCTCCTTCGACGCCGGGGTGTTGGACACGTTCGCCGCCTACGTACGTAAGGACGGTGGTGGGCTCGTCGGTGACATCGGCTGCGGACCCGGGCGGATCACCGCCTACCTGGCCGAGCGCGGGCTGGACGTCTTCGGGGTCGACCTGTCGACCGGGATGATCGCGCAGGCCATGGAGCGTCATCCGGCGCTCAGGTTCGAGGTCGGCGACATGGCCCGCCTGCCGCTGCGCGACGGTGAGCTCGCCGGGGTGCTGGCCTGGTACTCGCTCATCCACACCCCGCCCTCGCGCCGCCCCGACGTCATCGCCGAGCTCGCCCGGGTCACCCGACGCGGCGGCCGGTTCGTCACCGCGTTCCAGGTCGGCGACGAGCACGTACGCCACATCGGCGCCTACGGCCACGACGTCACCTTCGACGGCTACCGACTCCCCGTCGAGGCGACCAGCGCGCTGCTCGAGGAGGCGGGTTTCGAGGTCACCGCGACCGTGGTCCGCTCCGCCGAGGACTGGGAGCGGACCCCGCAGGCCTATCTCGTCGCGCGGCGGCGCTGACGGGATGGGGCGACCGGATAGGTTGCGCCCATGACGCAGCAGCCCTACCACGTACCCCGCTTCTACCTTCGCCAGAAGGTCACGCCCTTCGCCAACAAGTACGTCGCCCAGGCCGCCAACCCAGACGGCTCCGAGGGGCAGGTGCTCGCCTTCGCGCAGCAGAAGCGGCTGGCGTTCAAGGAGCAGGTCACGTTCTACGCCGACGAGTCGAAGTCGCAGGCGGTCTTCGCGTTCAAGGCGCGCGCGGTGATGGACCTCAACGCGGGCTACGACGTCACCGACGCGAACGGCGCTGCGCTGGGGTTCTTCCGCAAGGACTTCGGCAAGAGCCTGCTGCGCTCGACCTTCCACGTCGAGGGGCCGGGCTACGCCGGCACCGGTCAGGAGCGCAACCAGCTGGTCGCGATCCTGCGTCGCTTCACCGAGCTCGACTTCCTGCCGATCCACTTCGACTACGTGTCCTCCGAGGGTCAGCCGCTGATCTCCATCGAGCGCCGCTTCGCCTTCCGTGACAAGTACACGATCACCGTCCACGACCCCCGCGTCGACTTCCGGGTCGCTGCCGCCGTCGCGGTCGCGATGGACGCCTTGATGCAGCGCTGACCCGTTCGGCTCAGGGCTGGTCCGCCTGGTCCAGATGCCGGCGGACCAGGCCGAGCAGCTTGTGGTGGGTCGCGGCGTCGGCCGCGGCGATCATCCCGCGGCCGGTGTGGATCGGGTCGCCGTTGAGGTCGGTGACGACGCAGCCCGCTGCCTGGCACAGCGCGATGCCCGCGGTGAAGTGGACACTGCCCTCGAGGTGGCCGTCGGTGACGTACGCCGCCCGCCGGCCGGCCGCGACCCACGCGACCGCGAGCGTCGAGGACATCACCCGCGGCCCGAACTCGGCGCGCAGACGCGGGTCGGCGACCAGCTGCCCACCGACGAACGGCCGGTCGAGCATTCCGTCGCACTGGATGTCGACGAGCCTGGTGCGCGGCGTCGGGCTGAGGACGGTGTCGCCGCCGCGCTGGCGGATCCGGGCCGTGACCCCGTCGGTCCAGAAGATCTCCTCGCTGATCGGGTCGGCCGAGACCGCCGCCCGGACTCCGTCGGGCGTCAACAGCGCGACGTTCACCGCGGCCAGCGGGGTCTGGGCGGCGAAGTTGAGGGTCCCGCAGAGCGGGTCCACCAGCCACCTCCGCTCGCTGTCACCGGTGCGGCCGGTCTCCTCGCCCTCGAAGGCGTCCTCGGGCCGGTAGGTCGCGATCGTCTCCCGGATCGCCTTCTCCGAGGCGATGTCCGCCTCGGTCGCGAAGTCTGTGGGCGACTTGTCGAAGTGGCTCAGATCGGTGCCGTACATCTCTCGTACGACCGCCGCCCCCGCCGTCGCCGCCGCGATCGCGACCGCCTCGTCCGGAAATGCTCGTCGGAAGGCGTCGATCGCCGGATCGGGGGAATCTTCCGGCTCATCGCCGATGAAGACCGCCACCACCTCGGCCGCGGGATCCTCGATCAGCGCCGGCAGGATCCGGTCGCGCCAGCTCCACAGATTGGGGTGGTCGTACTCGACGTACGCCTCGGCCGGGGAGATCAGCTCGATCGCCCGCTCGAGCTGCTCCCTGGTCATCCGGTACGCCGAGGTGCCGCTCGTGTGCCCGACCACCGTCGCGATCACCACCGCCGGGAGGCGGTGACCGTAGGCGTTGACCAGCGGGAAGTGCTCTGGTCTGTGGGTCGTCGCTGCCGAGGGGCGGAGCCCGACGCCGTGGGCCTGTGGGGGAGTCCAGCCGTCGATGGCTGTCTCGAACCGTGTTCGTGCCGCGAGGATCTCGTCCATCGTCTTCCACTGGGTCACGCTGGGGGAATCTATCTGTGTGCGCCTCGTGGTCGGGAGTGTTTTTCGGTTGGTCTGCTGGCGTGGGCCGCCGGACCCGTTCCTGGTCGACCACGCGTCCCGGCTGACCGCCAACGAACTCCGCATCGTCGGGCGACGGATCCTCGCCGAGATCGACCCCCGAACGATTCGAGGCAGTCGAGGCAAAGGCGTTGCAGCGAGAAGGCGCATGCGGTTACGCGACAAGTGCTGCCGAGCCGACATGGTGCTGCTGTGTTCGCGTGACCATCGCCGGATCCACGACCCGAGCCACGGCTGTGAGCGGCTTCCCGACGGTCGGATCCGGTTCACCCCGGCGTACTCGAGCCTGCTTTCCCCACTGGCGCGGTTTCTTTCCCACGCCGGGGTCGGTTCCCGCTGCTCCGGAGCGTGGGGAACTACCTCACGGGTGGGGAAGCAGCCCCAGCGGTGGCGAGAGCCCGCCCCGCCGGGTCCCAAGCCCGCGCTGTACCCGAAATTCTGCGGCGCCACATTGCCGCCACCAGCCCGAAGAGAGACACCAACCCACCAAATCCAAAGATGAGGCACAGGTAGGAGAGGATGGGTGCATGCGCGTCCACATCGGCTGTGACCACGCCGGTCTCGAACTGAAGTCCCACCTGATCAACCGCCTGACGGAGCTCGGCTACGAGCCTGTCGACCACGGCCCGTTCGTCTACGACGCACTCGACGACTACCCGGTCTTCTGCATCCGGGCGGCCGAGGGTGTGGCTCGTGACCGCGAGAAGGGGCTCGACAGCCTCGGGGTCGTGATCGGGGGCTCGGGCAACGGTGAGCAGATGGCGGCCAACAAGGTGACCGGTATCCGCTGCGCGCTCGCCTGGAGCGAGGAGACGGCCAAGCTCGCCCGGGACCACAACAACGCCCAGGTCGTCGCGGTCGGTGGCCGGATGCACAGCCTCGAGGACATGACGAAGTTCGTCGAGATCTTCCTGGCGGAGCCGTTCAGCGAGGACGAGCGGCACGTACGCCGCATCGACCAGCTCCACGCCTACGACGCCGACGGTGTGCGTCCGCCGCTCCCGGACTCGGCCAAGGGCCTGGGGCCGGCCGAGGACCAGGACTGATCCGGAGATGCCCGAGGGGCACACGCTCCACCGCCTCGCGCTCGATCTGAGCGATGCCTTCGCCGGCGAGCAGGTCCGGGTCAGCAGCCCGCAGGGCCGGTTCGCCGACTCCGCCGCGCTCCTCGACGGTCAGGTCGCCGCCGGCGCGGAGGCGTGGGGCAAGCAGCTGTTCCTCGAGTTCCCGGGGGAGCAGTACGTCCACATCCACCTCGGCCTCTACGGCAAGCTCGACCTGAGGCCCTACACGGGCGAGCCACCGCTCCCGGTCGGCCAGGTCCGCCTGAGGGTGGTCTCGACAAGCTCGACCGGCGAGGGCGGAACCTACGCCGACCTGCGCGGCGCCACCACCTGCAACCTGGTCACCGCGGCCCAGCGCGATGCGGTGGTCGCGAGGCTCGGGCCCGACCCGCTGCGCGACGACGCCGACCCGAGCCGGGCATGGCTGCGGATCAGCCGGAGCCGGACGACCATCGGGGCGCTGCTGATGGACCAGTCCGTCCTGGCCGGGGTGGGCAACGTCTACCGTGCCGAGGTGCTCTTCCGGCACCGGATCGACCCGATGCGACCCGGCAACACCCTGCGCCGGCAGCAGTGGGACGCCATCTGGGAGGACCTGGTCGAGCTGATGAAGCTCGGCGTCCAGAGGAACCGGATCGACACCGTACGCGACGAGCACACGCCCGAGGCGATGGGCCGTCCGCCGCGCAAGGACGACCACGGCGGCGAGGTCTACGTCTACCGCCGCAACGGCCAGCCGTGCCTGGTCTGCGGCACGAGCGTACGCACCACCGAGCTGCAGCAGCGCAATCTGTTCTGGTGCCCCAGGTGCCAGCGCGCCTACCGGCCCCGGACGACCGTGAAGAAGTAGCCCGCACTACGCTCCGGCCTGCGAGAACGACCACGCAGCCCCCACCTCGAGACCTAGAGTGAGGCCATGTCGAGCCATGCCTTCGCAGACCGCTTGCGGAGCAGTGCGATCCGCCGCAGGTTCCGTGACCCGGAGCTGCGCGCGGTGCTGTGGCTCGGGCTGCTCACCATCGTCCTGACGGTGCTCGCGGCGGCTCAGGTGGGCTGGCTGCAGGTGGTCCCGGTGGCCGTCCTCACGGTGCCGTTGCTGCTCGGTGCGGTGCTGCTCGGGCCGCGTACGTTGAGCTGGTTCGTCGTCTTCGTGATGGTGATGATCGTGGTCGCCGCCAGCCGGCTCACGCTCTCCGACCGGGACGCCGCCGCGATCGGGGTGCACTTCCTGCTCGGTGCGATCGTGCTGTTCGTCGCGATGCGCCGCACCTACCTCGGGGTGGGCGGACTGAGCGACGAGCTGATGCTGCTCGACCTGACCCACAAGCTCGACCAGGGTGCGATCCCGCCGATGCCCTCCGGATGGCTCGCCGACTCGGCGGTGCTGCCCGCGGGCGGCACCCGGTTCGCCGGTGACTTCGTGGTGGCCGCACGGGTGGGCGAACGGCTCGAGGTCGTGGTCGTCGACGTCTCCGGCAAGGGGGAGCGAGCCGGCACCCGGGCGCTCCAGCTCTCCGGCGCGTTCGGCGGGCTCCTCGGCGCGGTCGCGCCGGCCGAGTTCCTCCCCGCCGCCAACCGTTACCTGCTGCGGCAGGACTGGCAGGAGGGCTTCGCCACCGCGGTCTACCTCTCGATCGATCTCGGCGACGGCGCCTACGAGATCCGCACCGCGGGTCACCCGCCCGCC
Organism: Nocardioides sp. NPDC057767; assembly: GCF_042798275.1. Taxonomy (NCBI): domain Bacteria; kingdom Bacillati; phylum Actinomycetota; class Actinomycetes; order Propionibacteriales; family Nocardioidaceae; genus Nocardioides; species Nocardioides sp. NPDC057767. Next base: position 11,245 of record NZ_JBHVKJ010000079.1, read on the forward strand.
CTCGTACGCCGCGCCTCGACCGGGCGCTGGGAGGAGGCCGAGAGCGACGGTCCCGTGCTCGGCCTCCTCGACGACGTCGACTTCGACGCCTGCGAGGGCGTGCTCGGCGTGGGCGACATGGTCATGCTCTACACCGATGGCGTGGTGGAGGCGCGGGGCGTCGATCTCGAGCACGGCATCGGCAATCTGGTCGCCACCGCCGACCATCTGGCCGTCACCGGACGAGGCGGGGGAGCGCGTCGGCTGCTCGAGGGACTGAGTGCCAGCTCCGACGATCGGGCCCTGGTCGCGGTCGGAAGACGGTGACGTAAACCGGTCAATAGGGGAGCCGGTTACAGGTGTGAGCCAGATCTATGGCAGGATTTCGCGGGTCGCACGAGGGCGTTGGCTCTCGCGTGCGCGGATGTAGCTCAATGGTAGAGCCTCAGTCTTCCAAACTGATTACGCGGGTTCGATTCCCGTCATCCGCTCCAAGTGCCATTCCCGCTGATTGGGGAGGGGCCCTTGACGGGGCGTAGCGTAGTGGCTAGCGCGCCTGCTTTGGGAGCAGGAGACCGCAGGTTCGAGTCCTGTCGCCCCGACATCTCCCCTGAAGTTCCATGCCCCTGCACGCGACACCATTCTCAGAAACAAACGACAGGAGACACCCTGTGAAGAGCGCCGTCGAGACGTTGAGCCCGACCCGGGCCAAGCTGACCGTCGAGGTGCCCTTCGAGGAGCTCAAGCCGAGCCTCGACGCGGCGTACAAGCAGATCGCCCAGCAGATCAACGTCCCCGGCTTCCGCCGTGGCAAGGTCCCGCCGCAGGTGATCGACAAGCAGGTCGGCCGCGGTGCGGTGCTCTCCGAGGCGGTCAACAACGTCCTCCCGCAGAAGTACTTCGACGCCCTCCAGGAGAACTCGCTCGAGCCGCTCGCGCAGCCCGAGATCGAGGTCACCAAGCTCGAGGACAACGAGGCGCTGGAGTTCACCGCCGAGGTCGACGTCAAGCCCGAGATCACGCTGCCCGACTACGAGGGCATCGAGGCCAAGGTCGACGACATCGAGCTCACCGACGCTGACGTCGAGGAGCAGATCCAGGCGATGCGCGAGCGCTTCGGCACCCTCAAGGACGTCGAGCGCGCCGCCGCCGACGGCGACTTCGTGGTCATCGACCTGAAGGCCACCAAGGACGGCGAGGACGTCGACGGCGCCGAGGCCGTCGGGATGAGCTACCAGGTCGGCAAGGGCGGCATGCTCGACGGCCTCGACGAGGCCATCACCGGTCTGTCCGCCGGCGAGTCCAAGGACTTCAAGAGCACCCTCGTGGGCGGTGAGCTGATCGGCCAGGAGGTCGATGTCAACGTCACCGTCAACCAGGTCCAGGAGCAGGAGCTCCCGGCCTACGACGACGACTTCGCCCAGCTCGCCAGCGAGTTCGACACCGTCAAGGAGCTCGAGGAGGACGTCCGCGGCCGCCTCGGCAACGGCAAGCGCCTCGAGCAGGCCGCCGCCGCCCGTGACGCCGTGCTGGAGGCGCTCCTGGAGAAGGTCGAGGTCCCGCTGCCCGAGACCATCGTGACCGAGGAGCTCAACGCCCGTCGTCAGGGCATCGAGCAGCAGCTCGGCTTCGCCGGCCTGACCTTCGACAAGTACCTCGAGGACGAGGGCCAGACGATCGAGGAGTTCGAGGCCGACCTCGAGCGCCGCGTCCGTGACGCCGTCGCCGCTCAGCTGATCCTCGACCAGATCGCCAAGGAGAAGGAGATCGGGGTCGAGCAGCAGGAGCTGACCGAGCACATGATGCGCCGTGCGCAGCAGTCTGGCCAGGACCCGCAGGAGTTCGTCAACCACATGCTCGAGCACAACCACGTGCCCGAGCTGGTCCAGGAGATCCTGCGCGGCAAGGCGCTGGCCCACCTGGTCGAGGCCGCCACGGTCACCGACGAGTCCGGCAACCACGTCGAGCTGAAGAACCTCCGTCCCGACGGCACCATCGGCGAGGACGAGCCCGAGGCCGAGGCGACCGACGAGGTCTCCGAGGACGCCGAGAAGGCTGACGCCTGATCTGCTCCAGACGTACGCCGCCCCTGCCCGATCCGGGCAGGGGCGGTCTCGTTTTCGCGCTACTGCGCGTCGAAGTTGTCGGTCGGGTCGCCGGAGACCTCGAGGTGCTTGGCCGCACAGTCGGTCTTCGACAGGCCCTGCTCGACACACCACTCCAGCGCGGGCCCGGAGGTGTCGCTGGGATAGGGCACGACGATGGCGTACATCCCCGGCTTCACGTACGAGCTCGGCCACTCACCGGTGTCGAGGAGCAGCACGTCGGGGTGGTCGGTCTTGATCTGCTGGTAGCGGCTCAGCGCCCGGTGCCAGTCGGCGTCACCGCCGGCGCCGGCGCCGACGGCCGCGAGCTGCGGGATCCAGGTGCCGATGAGCTTGCTGGCGGCCTCGGTGTCGAGCCGGGAGATGCGCAGCAGCTGGTGCTCCGGCGGCGCCTCCGGATCCACCGAGGGCTCGCCCGAGGGCTCGCTCGAGGGGCCGGTGCCGGTCGGGCCGGCGGACGGGTCCGCCTCGGACCGGGGAGTGCTCGGCCCGTCCTTGCCGAAGACGAAGCCGAGCACGCCGGCGACGATCACCAGGACGGCGATCATCACCAGGATCGGAGCGGTGCGGCCGCCGCCACGCGCCGGAGCCGGTGGGGGATCGTCACCGAAGAAGAACGTGCGCGTGCTGCGGGGCACGGCCGTGTCGTCGCCGATCTCGTCCGCGAAGAGCGGACGGTGCTGCTCCGGGGGAGCCAGCAACGAGGCGCCGCAGGCGATGCAGTAGATGGCCCCGGGCAGCTGGGGATCGCCGCACGACGGGCAGCGTGGCTCCTTCTCGTCGCTCACGGACCGACACCCCCTTCCCCATCCGACGGTAACCCGCGAACACCGCCATCGTCACGCAACACCAGTAACAACAGCATCACGGACACCATACGCGTGAGTGAACGCAAACGTACGGGATGCGGGTACGGGCATGTGATCTGAGGCACACGGAAGCCGTTCGGGTGGCACAGCTGGGCCTGTTGTCGGCGCGCAGGCCCTACGCTTCGAGGGTGACCTCCAGTCCTGAGACCGTCCGCGCCGTGGTCCTCAACGTCGAGGACGCCCCGCTCGACCCCGAAGCCGCGGAGCAGCTCGACCGCGGCCAGGGAAAGGTGGCCGGCCTGGTCGGCCTCGCCAAGCTCGCCTGGCGCATCACGGCCTTCGCGCGGCGCCCGTTCGCGGCGCCCTTCGCGCTCGCGGCGCCGATCGTCCGCGGTGTCGTCAACACCGACTCCGGTCCTGCCGTCGCGGTCCGCCACGGCGGCCGGATGGTCAGCCCGCGGGAGTGGGCGGCTGCTCAGCGCCAGACCGATACGAGCCCTCGTGTCCTCGTCCTGGTCCCGCCGGTGGGCAAGGACGAGAGCGTCTGGGTCGAGGGCTCCCAGGCCACCGGCGCGACGTACGCCGACCGGCTGGCCGACCTGCTCGGCTGGATGCCGCTGCACGTGCACGTGACCGCCGGCAGCACCTCGGTGCCCGCCGCAGTGGCGCTCAGCAGCCGGATCCAGGAGTGCGTCGACGCCCTCCCCGGGACACCGCGCATCGTCCTGGTCGGCTACGCCGGCGGCGGCCTGATCGCCCGCAACGCGCTCGGGGTGGCCACCTCCGGCGCCCGGCCGTGGACGACGTACGTCTCCGAGCTGATCGCCCTCGGCACGACCCCTTACGCGGTCACCTCCGCGCCGATCTCGGGTGGGGTCGGCAAGCAGATCGACGAGCACCTCGCCGGGATCGCCGTGGTCGGGGCCGACGAGGCGATGCTGCCGCCGCGCCCGGATGTCGACTACCTGCTGGTCACCGACGACGCGACCTCGCGGCCCAACCGGGTCGGCCGTCTCTTCGGGGAGATGCTGTGGTGGCGGCACAAGACGCCGCTGCGGTCGCGCCGTGTGCGCGACCTGTTCCCGACGGCGGAGCGCTTCACGCTCTCGACCGCCGAGACACCGTTGTCCAACCACCCGGCGGTCCACGACGCCCTGCTGCGCTGGCTCGCCTGAGCCCGGGCCGAGCGAATACGCCGTCGGCGAACATTGGCACACCAGCCGTGGAACAACTGGCTGTGGCGGCTAGTGTCGATCCTGTGAACATCGACTCCAGCGCGGCTGACGCTCACGCCGGTGCCCCAGGGCTCTCCCCGAGCCTGGGCGGCAACGGCGGCGGTCTGAGCCTTCTCGACGACAACATCTACAACCGACTGCTGCGGGAGCGCATCGTCTTCCTCGGCTCCGAGGTCCGCGACCAGAACGCCAACGCGATCTGCGCGCAGCTCCTGCTGCTCTCCGCGGAGGACCCCGAGGCCGACATCTTCCTTCACATCAACTCGCCCGGTGGCTCGGTGGATGCCGGCATGGCCATCTACGACACGATGAACTACATCCCCAACGACGTGGCCACCGTCGGCATGGGCCTGGCCGCCTCGATGGGCCAGTTCCTGCTCTGCGCCGGCGCGAAGGGCAAGCGCTACGCGCTGCCGCACGCGCGGATCATGATGCACCAGCCCTCCTCGGGCATGGGCGGTTCGGCCTCGGACATCAAGATCCAGGCCCAGCAGTCCCTGCACATCAAGAAGGTGCTCCTGGAGCTGATCAGCGAGCACACCGGCCAGAGCGTCGAGCAGGTGACGATCGACGCCGACCGTGACCGCTGGTTCACCGCTGCCGAGGCGCTCGACTACGGCCTGGTCGACCAGGTCATCAAGAGCGCGAAGGAAGCCTCCGACGAGGGCCGCCCCGCCCACAAGAAGGACTGAGGACATGAACTACTACATCCCGCAGTGGGAGGAGCGTACGTCCTACGGCGTCCGCCGGATCGACCCCTACGCCAAGCTCTTCGAGGACCGGATCATCTACCTGGGCACCCCGATCAGCGACGATGTCGCCAACGCGGTCATCGCCCAGCTGCTCTGCCTGCAGTCGATGAACCCGGACCAGGACATCTCGATCTACATCAACAGCCCGGGTGGCTCGTTCACGGCCTGCACCGCGATCTACGACACGATGCAGTTCATCAAGCCGGACGTGCAGACCGTCTGCATCGGCCAGGCCGCCTCGGCCGCCGCGATCCTGCTCGGCGCGGGTGCCAAGGGCAAGCGGATGGCGCTGCCCAACAGCCGCATCCTGATCCACCAGCCCTACACCGAGGGCACCTTCGGCCAGACCTCCGACATCGAGATCCAGGCCAACGAGATCCTGCGGATGCGTGAGCTGCTCGAGAAGATGATCGCCGACCACAGCGGCAAGTCGATGGACGAGGTCAGCCACGACATCGAGCGCGACAAGATCCTCACCGCCGCGCAGGCGGTGGAGTACGGCCTGATCGACTCGGTGCTCGAGTCGCTCAAGACGCCGGCGCTCGTTTGACCCTCGGGCCCCGCGCCGCTCCCACATCGAAGGCGCGGCGCGGGGTACCGTCAGTAACTATTCGGACCTAGCAGCACAAGTCGGGGAAGGAAGGCCACTCGTGGCACGCATCGGCGACGGAGGTGACCTGCTGAAGTGCTCCTTCTGCGGGAAGAGCCAGAAGCAGGTCAAGAAGCTCATCGCGGGTCCCGGCGTCTACATCTGCGACGAGTGCATCGACCTCTGCAACGAGATCATCGAGGAGGAGCTCAACGAGGGCTCCGAGGTGGAGATCGCCGACCTCCCCAAGCCGAAGGAGATCTTCGACTTCCTCAACTCCTACGTCATCGGCCAGGAGCAGGCGAAGAAGTCGCTCGCGGTGGCGGTCTACAACCACTACAAGCGCGTCCAGGCCGGCCTGCAGCCCGGTGGCCCGCAGGGCCCCGGCAAGCACGCCAAGGAGGAGCAGGTCGAGGTCGCCAAGTCCAACATCTTGGTGATCGGCCCGACCGGCTGCGGCAAGACCTACCTGGCGCAGACGCTGGCCCGGATGCTCAACGTGCCGTTCGCGATCGCGGACGCCACGGCGCTGACCGAGGCGGGCTACGTCGGTGAGGATGTCGAGAACATCCTCCTCAAGCTGATCCAGGCCGCCGACTACGACGTCAAGAAGGCCGAGACCGGCATCATCTACATCGACGAGATCGACAAGGTGGCCCGCAAGGCGGAGAACCCCTCGATCACGCGCGACGTCTCCGGTGAGGGCGTGCAGCAGGCGCTGCTGAAGATCATCGAGGGCACCACCGCCTCGGTGCCGCCGCAGGGTGGCCGCAAGCACCCGCACCAGGAGTTCATCCAGATCGACACCACCAACATCCTCTTCGTGGTGGGTGGCGCGTTCGCCGGTCTGGAGCACATCATCGAGCAGCGGGTCGGCAAGAAGACCCTCGGCTTCACCGCAGAGGTGCGTGGCAAGGCCGAGAAGGAGGCCGAGGACCTCCTGAAGCTCGTCCGCCCCGAGGACCTCACCAAGTTCGGTCTGATCCCGGAGTTCATCGGCCGGCTGCCGCTGATCGCGAGCGTCGAGAAGCTCGACCAGGCCGCCCTGGTGAAGATCCTGACCGAGCCGCGCAACGCGCTGGTGAAGCAGTATCAGAAGCTCTTCGACCTCGACGGCGTCGACCTCGAGTTCACCGACGACGCGGTCACCGCGATCGCTGACAAGGCCCTCGAGCGTGGCACCGGTGCCCGAGGTCTGCGGGCGATCATCGAAGAGGTCCTCCTCTACGTGATGTACGACGTGCCCTCCCGTGGCGACATCGGCAAGGTGATCGTCACCCGCGAGGTGGTCGAGGACGGCGAGATGCCGACCCTCGTGCCGCGCGAGAAGGAGACCAAGAAGAAGTCGGCCTAGTCCGTTTGGGTCATTTTCCCCGTCCGGGTCGGTATCGGCCCGGGCGGTCGGACACAATACGCACTGATGATCGTCTGTACCTTTCCAGCTCCGTCACTCGGTAGGGAAGTGGGCACGTGAGGTTCCAGAGGGGCCCGGTGGTGGCCTACGCCGCCGTAGTGCTCATCGGCCTGCTCGTGGTCGTCCAGACCCTCAGCCCGGACGTGTCCGCCCTGCACCGGGTGCCGCGCACGCTCTCGGGCCAGGCCGACTTCACCGTGATCCCGCCGGCGCCGGATCCCGACGTCTCCGGGGTCTCGACGATTCCCAGCGCGGCCGCGGATGCGGACCAGGGCCGCGACCAGGAGTCCGCCGAGCCGGGCCGCCAGGGTGACGAGAAGCCGGACGTGAAGCCCTCTGCGCCCGCCGAGCCCGACGCACCGTCCTCCGGGGGGCCGACGACGCCCGCCGATCCCGGCGAGGACGGCGACGCGACGCCGCCCACGCTGGTGCCGCCGGTCGGCCCGGTTCCGGGCATCATGGCTCCGCTGCTGTGGCCGTTCGTGGCCGAGGAGGACGCCAGGCCCGTCGACGAGGCGGTGCCGATGTTCCTGCGCCAGCTGATCGCGGCCGACGCCGGTGTCCCGGTCGAGGATCTCCCGCTGGAGGAGCCCAAGAAGGACCGGGAGAGCGACGAGGCGACCGAGGAGACGAAGGATCCCGCCGAGGAGTCGGAGACTCCCAAGTCGGAGGTCGAGAAGATCGCCGAGGACGCCTGCGAGCTCACCGCTGCGATCGTCGAGGACGTGAAGACGCTTCCGGGGGCGAACGAGGACGGTTCGGAGCCGGAGGCCACGCCGGAGTGCGGCGAGGCGTGCGCTGAGCCGAAGAGCCCGGTAGGGTCATCGCCCGCAGCCGACCCCGAGGTCACTGCCGATTCCACCGAGCCGTCCGACGCTTCGTCGACGGAGGCACCGGAGCCGGAGCAGGAGCCGAAGGAAGGCAGCGACGACGACAAGGCTTGCGCTGAGAAGTCGGTGCAGTAGGGATCACTCCGATGGCGACCCGCACCACGCCGGAGTGACCGGCCGAGCGAGTCCCCCCGGACGCTGGGCTGGAGTGAGGGACGAAGCAGGCCCCGGACCGCATCGC
>NZ_JBHVKJ010000080.1:0-18631 GCF_042798275.1 Nocardioides sp. NPDC057767
CGACACGGCGGTCGCCCGTTCGCAGGTCAAGCTCGCGAACAGCATCGCGAAGTACGAGCGCGTCGCCGCCGGGCTCGCTGAGGGTGTGGTGTCCCCGGACAAGGCCCGGGTGATCACCACCGCGCTGGACAAGATCGGCGCCGATCCAGTCGCCAGCACCGAGGACCTGGTTCTGGCGGAGAAGCTCCTCGTGGACTACGCCACTAGGTTGACCGCCAACGAGCTGCGGATCGTCGGCAAACGCATCCTGCGTGAGATCGACCCGGCCCGGTTCGACGACGCCGAAGCGAAAGCACTGTTGGCCGAGGAAGAACGCGCCCAGCAGAAGACCGGCCTGCGGGTGTGGGCCAACCACGACGGCACCATCGGGTTCGACGGTGTCCTCCCGGTCTCGGTCGGGATGCGGTTCAAGCGGCTGGTCGAGGCCTACGCCCAACCCCGCAAACAACAACTCCTCGACAAGCAGGCCCCGTTGCCGCCGTGGGAGCGGTTGATGGGACAAGGCTTCGCCCGGCTACTGGAGACCATCGACCCGACCGCCCTGCCGCGTCACGGCGGGGATGCCACCACCATCAACGTCGTCATCTCCCTCGAGGAGCTCCACAAAGACCTCGGGATCGCGACCCTGGGCTATGACGAGACCAACGGCACCACGATCAGTGCGGCCGAGGCACGCAAGCTGGCCTGTAACGCCACCATCATCCCGTGGGTGCTGGGCGGAGACGGTGAGGTTCTCGACGCGGGTAGGGCGAGCAGGTTCTTCCAGCCGATCCAACGCAAGGCGCTTCGGTTGCAGCAGAAGTGCTGCCAGGCCGAGGGCTGCGACATGCCACCGGAATGGTGCGACGCCCACCACCTCGACCCGTGGTCTGCCGGTGGCAAGACCGACCTCGAGGACGGGGCCCTGCTGTGCCCGCACCATCACCGCCTCGCGCACAACCCGGCCTATGTCCATGAACGACTACCGGACGGAACCGTCAGATTCACCCGCCGTCCCTGAGACGCAGCGCGGGAACAGTCTGCGCCGAAAGATGAGTATCGGCGCTCACGCCAGGCCCGATGAGGCCGTCGAGACTGGCTGACGTGAAGACTCTGTGGGCCGTGCTTGCCGTCGTGGCGCTGACTCTCGTCGCAGGTGTCGGCGCGCTCTGGGTGTGGGCTGAGGGATCGCCGGCGGAAGCACGGACACGCACGCGCGCGGTGGCGATCTTCAACGCGATGGAGACCTATCCCGGCAGGACTGCCTACGACCAGGCGCGCGAGGGGGAGCGGCAGGGAGACGTGGAGATCCTGGTGGCCTCCGACAGCCCCGAGGACGGCAGACGGATCGTGCTGGCGATCACGGCGCACCACGAGTGCCGGACGAACTGGGAGTGTGCCACCCGGATCTGGCCCGACTCCTCGAACACCTACTCTGCCACCCGCTGCTTCAAGTGGTCCGAGCCGCGCGAGTGGGACACTGCCGATGAGGTCGACTGCCCGAGCGAGACGGAGATCGACACGACGACCGCGCAGTCGGTCGACCTGCCGAAGGATGCCGAGGTCCGGCTCGAGGCAGCCCTGGGCGCGGACGACGCGGCGGCGAGCGTACGTGCCCTCACCGGTCTCCCGGGGCTCGAGGTGCAATCAGAGGGGACGCGGGTCTACGTCGCCGCCGGTGGGATCACCGGCTACTGGACCGGGCGGATGTCCACCGACTGCGTGCTCGGGTGGAAGGTCGGCGGCGAGGTCGAGGTCGTACGTCTCTCCGCAGGTCCTCACGAGGATCCGGTGAGCTGTGGCTGGGAGGACGCTCGAGCCCGCGCGGAGGTGTGACGCCCGCGGTGTTGGCCGCCCGGGCAGACTGAGGGCATGCGGCGGATCGGTGTGCTGGGTGGGATGAGCTGGGAGTCGACGGCGGAGAACTACCGCCTGCTGAACGAGATCACCGCGAAGCGGCTCGGCGGGCTGCACTCGGCCGACCTGCTCGTACGCTCGGTGGACTTCGCGGAGATCGAGGAGATGCAGGTCGCCGGCGAGTGGGAGCGGGCCGGGACGCGTCTGGCCGAAGAGGCGGCGACGCTGAGCGACGCCGGGGCGGAGGTGATCGTGCTCGCCACCAACACGATGCACAAGGTGGCCGGGGCGCTGGAGGAGACGTACGGGGATCGTTTCCTGCACCCGGGCGACACGACCGCGGCCGCGGTGCGCGCGGCGGGGGTCGGACGGGTGGGGCTCCTCGGCACCGGCTTCACGATGTCGCAGCCGTTCTACGCCGATCGGCTCCGGAGCCACGGTCTCGAGGTCGTCGTCCCCACCGAGCCGGACCAGGAGACCGTGCACCGGATCATCTACGAGGAGCTGTGTCTGGGGACGTTCCTGGACAGCTCCCGCCAGGCCTACCTCGAGGTCGTCGACCGGCTGGTCGCCCCCGGCTGCCAGGGCGTCATCCTCGGCTGTACCGAGATCGAGCTGCTGCTGCCGATGGAGGCGTACGCAGGTGTGCCGCTGTTCCCGACGACCCGGCTGCACTGCGAGGCGGCGGTCGAGGCGGCCCTCAGGCTCTAGCGGCCCACTCCTCGGCCAGGATCGCGTAGGAGAGCCCGTCGAGCCAGCCGCGGGTGCGGTGCAGGGAGTCCTTGACCGTGTGCGACTCGCGGCGCATCCCGAGGCGCTCCATGAGCCGCCAGGAGGCCACGTTGTCGGCGAAGCACTCGGCGACGACGCGACGCAGGGCGAGAGAGCCGAAGCACACGTCCAGCACGGCGCGCACGGCCTCGGTCGCGTAGCCGTTGCCCTGGTGGGCGGGATCGATGGTCCAACCGAGCTCGGCCTGGGTGCCGTCGGCCCGGTCGCGCACCTCGGACTGCGACCACGGGTCGGTGATCCGCAGCATGAGGTCGCCGACGATGACGCCGTCGCGCTCGATCACCAGGGCGGGGCCGAGGATGTCGGGGCGCTCGAAGATCCTGCGGTAGGCGTCGATGTCCGGGAACGCGCTCGTCACCCACTCGGAGACCTCGGGGAGACCCCGGAATGCCCAGGTCGGCTCGATGTCGGCGGGTGTCATCCGCCGGATCACGAGTCGCTCGGTGCGCAGCGGCCACTCGGCCTTCACCAACGGATCGGGGCGGGTGTCGATCATGCGTCCACCTTCGCATCATCGCGCTCCGGGACGCCACTGAGTTCTTCGGTGCCGAGCTCCTCGGGGAGCCCGTCGTGGCGCACCACCAGGGACGTGACCGCACGGGTGAGGCAGACGTAGAGGCGGCGTAGGCCGGTGTCTCGGTCGGGCTCGCCGGCCACGATCCCCGTGGGATCGGAGACCACGACGTGGTCGAACTCGAGACCCTTCGCCAGCGAGGCGGGCACCAGGTCCAGATGGGCGTCGAACTCGGTCTCCTCGTCGGCCGGCATCCCGATCTCGGCGAAGACGAGCGCGGCCTCGGTCAGCTCGGCGCGCACCGTCGCCAGCGCGGCGTCGGGCACGATCAGCCCCACCGACCCGGGCCGGTCCAGCGCGTCCGCGAGCGCCTCCACGAGGGCCGCGGAGGTGAAGGTGAGGTCGCCGCGCGCCCGGCGCACCGCGACCGGCGGATCCAGGTCGGGAGCGATGTGGGGCAGGAGGCGGGCGGCGTAGGCGATCACGTCGGCAGGCACCCGGAACCCACGGGTCAGCTGCTCGACATGGCCGTCGGGCTTGCCGAGATGGGCGAGGGCATCGGCCCAGGAGGACGAGGCCCACGGCGTGGTGGCCTGGGCGAGGTCGCCCAGGATCGTCAGCGACCCCGTCGTCGAGCGGCGGCCGAGGGCGCGCAGCATCATCGCGGAGAGATCCTGGGCCTCGTCGGCGACGATGTGGGCCACAGACGGCGTCCGGTCGAGCAGGTCGGCGATCTCGTCGAGCAGTACCAGGTCGGCCAGCGACCAGCGGGCCGTGCCGGCCGACCGCGGCGGCTTCTCCCACAGCAGCCTCTCCTGCTCCGCCTCGGCGAGCACGCCGGAGGCGACCTCCGCCAGCCACGCCGCGTCGGTGAACAGCCGGAACAGCACCCCGGCCGGCTTGAGTTCGGGCCACAGCGCGGCCGCGTAGTCCTTGACCGGCTTCGCCCGTGCCACCGCGTCGTGCACCCGGTCGTCGGGGGAGTCGCCGGATCGCTCCATCTGCACGAGCACCCGGTGGGCCAGGGCGCGCGGGAGCAGGGCCCGGCCCGCGGCGTACCGGAGGTCGTTGGCCCGCAGCCCCGCCACCGCCTCGCGTGCCTCCGAGGCCGGCACCCGCCAGCGCCGCGACCCGCGCGGGACGACCAGGGCCTCGTCGGGCTCGCCGACGTGGGACCAGACCGCCCGGCGGAGCAGCTCGGCCATGCGTACGTCACCCTTGAGCGTCGCCACCGCAGCGGTCTCCTCGGTGCGGACCGTGCCGTGGAGGGCGACCAGCTCGGCGATCGTCGCCTGCTTGGCCTCGATCTCGCCGAGCGCGGGAAGCACGTCGCGGATGTAGCGCAGGAACGAGGCGTTGGGGCCGATGATCAGGACCCCGCGCCGGGTCAGCTGGTCGCGGTGCGCGTAGAGGAGGTAGGCCGCCCGGTGCAGCCCCACGGCCGTCTTCCCGGTGCCGGGCGCACCCTGCACGACGATCGTCTGCGACAGGTCGGCGCGGACCAGGACGTCCTGCTCGGGCTGGATGGTGGCCACGATGTCGCGCATCGGCCCGACGCGTGGCCGCTCGATCTCCGCCTCGAGGATCGCCGAGTGCTCCTGGGTGGGTCCCGCGTCGGTCAGCGACTCGTCCTCGAAGGCGGTCAGCTCGCCGTGGGAGAAGCCGTAGCGCCGCCTCCGCGCAAGCCCCATCGGCTCGGTCCGCGACGCCCGGTAGAAGGGGACGCTGACCGGAGCCCGCCAGTCGATGACCATCGGGTCGCCGGCGTTGTCGGAGATGTGGCGCCGGCCGATGTGGAAGCTCTCGCCTCCCACCGCGGCGGTGCGGTCGATCCGGCCGAAGAAGAGCGGCACCTCAGGATCGTCGGCGAGCTGCTCGAGCCGGTGCGCGAGAGTGGCGTCGAGGATCTCCGCGCTGACCCAGTTGCCGGCTGTCGAGGAGTCCAGCGACTCCACCCTCCGCCGCATCCGGGCCAGATCCTGCCGGGACGCGTCCAGGTGGGCGCGCTCGGCGTCGAGGTCGTCTATGGGCATGGCTGGGTCATCGCTTCTCCGAGTGCGGCCGGGTGGTTCGAGCGGACGTGGGTCAAAGGCTTCAACATAGGCGACCACGCACTGCCCGCCCAACAGGTTTGTCGCGGGTGGCGTTGGGCACGCCATGCACACTGGAAGCGTGAGCCTGTTCGATCGTTTTCGACGCAGCGGGAAGCGCATGAGCCGCCCGACCGGCGGCATCTACACCGGATCCACGCGGGTACGCGCCGCGGACTCCACCGATCAGAAGCACCTCGAGCAGTTCGTCGAGACCCGAAGGGGTGTCGAGGGGTTCGTCGAGCCGCGCACCGTCGTCAGCGAGGTGACCCTGCTGCTGGTCGCCCATGACGGTGAGTGGACCAGGCGGCGGGTGCCGTCGGCGCAGTGGGCGCACAAGTTCGCCAACAAGCACGGGGTCCCGTCCTACGACGCGGCGGTGGTCGGCGTACCGCAGCGGATGCGCGACTTCAACAGGCGCCAGAAGCAGCAGGACCGATAGCCACCGCCCCGAACTCGCTCGAAACTGTCGGCGCCCGCATCTAGTCTTTGCCGACGTGGGTGAAGAGCTGATGGTCTCGGCGCGTGGGCTGCGCAAGTCGTTCGGCGACTTCGAAGCGGTGCGCGGCATCGACGTCTCGGTGCGACCCGGGGTTGCCTTCGGCTTCCTCGGTCCGAACGGTGCCGGCAAGTCCTCGACGATGCGGATGATCTGCTGCGTCTCGCCGCCGACCGGGGGAGAGCTGCGGGTCTTCGGGATGGACCCGGCCAGGGACGGGCCGAAGATCAAGGCGCGGCTCGGGGTGTGTCCGCAGGAGGACACCCTCGACGTCGAGCTCAACGTCTACGACAACCTCTACGTCTACGGCCGCTACTTCGGGCTGCCGCGAGCCGAGGTCAAGGGCAGGATCGAGGAGCTGCTCGACTTCGTCCAGCTCACCGAGAAGGCCAAGGCGAAGGTCGACGACCTCTCCGGCGGGATGAAACGGCGGCTGACCATCGCCCGGAGCCTGATCAACCGGCCCGAGATCCTGGTGCTCGACGAGCCGACCACCGGCCTGGACCCGCAGGCCCGCCACGTCATCTGGGACCGCCTCTTCCGGCTCAAGCAGGCGGGCGTGACCCTGTTGCTGACCACCCACTACATGGACGAGGCCGAGCAGCTGTGCGATGAGCTCGTGGTGATGGACCAGGGCCGGATCGTGGCCCACGGCACGCCGCTCGGCCTGATCCAGGAGCACTCCACCCGCGAGGTCGCCGAGCTGCGCTTCGGCGTCGGCGAGCACGAGGCGCTCGCCGCCAAGGTCGAGGACCTCGCCGAGCGGGTCGAGGTGCTGCCCGACCGGCTGCTGCTCTACAGCGACGACGGCGAGGCCGTCATCGAAGCCGTCCACAGTCGCGACCTGGCCCCGGTGGCGACGCTGGTGCGGCGCTCATCGCTGGAGGACGTCTTCCTGCACCTGACCGGCCGGACGCTGGTGGACTGATGGCTGACTACGCCGACACGGGCCCGGCCACCGCGCCGACGGCGCCCTCGGGGCTGGTCGCCGGTGCGCTGCGGATGGGCGACTACTGGCTCACCGTCCTGGCGCGCACCTGGAAGGGCGGAGTGATCACCACCTTCGTGACGCCCTTCTTCTACGTCCTGGCGCTGGGGGTGCTGCTGGGCGGGTTCATCGACGCCGACCCGGCCACGCTCGAGGGCGCCTCGACCTACCTGGCGTTCGTGGCGCCCGGCATGGTCGCAGCCCACGCGATGACCATCGCCTTCTCCGACCTCACCTATCCCGTCATGGGCATGCTCAAGTGGCAGCGGATCTACTACTCGATGATCGCCGCCCCGCTCGCTCCGTCCCACATCGTCTTGGCTCAGCTCGGCTGGGTGGTGCTGCGCGCGCTGTTCGCCTGCGGGGTGTTCCTGCTGGTTCTGGCGCCTTTCGGGGTCTTCGAGTCGGCGTGGGGAGTGCTGGCCGCGTGGATGGTGCAGGGGCTGGTGGCGTTGGGCTTCGCCACGCCGGTGCTGCTGTTCTCGCTCTCGATCAAGGGCGAGGAGTCCTTCGCGCTGATCTTCCGGCTGGGAATGATCCCGCTGACCCTGTTCAGCGGCACCTTCTTCCCGATCGGCAACCTGGGCCCCGTGCTCGAAGGGGTCGCGATGGCCTCGCCCCTGTGGCATGGCGTCGACCTGACCCGGATGCTCACCCTCGGCCAGCTCGACTGGGGGATGGTCGCGATCCACGTCGCCTACCTCGGCGTCCTGGCGGCGGTGTGCTGGTGGCTGGCCGTCCGCAAGCTCGCCGAGAGGCTGGTGTCCTGAGATGGCGATCCTCAACGCCGCGGTGAGCACCGCCGTCGCCCGTCCGCTGCGCGGCGGCGAGGCCGCCCGGCTGCTGCTGTGGCGCAACATCGTCGTCTACCGGCGGGCGTGGCTGGTGTTCGTCACCGGCTTCCTGGAGCCGGTCTTCTACCTGTTCTCGATCGGCATCGGCGTCGGCGCGATCGTCACCGGGTTCACCTACGCCGGCGAGCCGATCGAGTATCGCGACTTCGTCGCACCCGGGATGATCGCGGCCTCGGCGATGAACGGATCGCTGCTGGACGCGACGTTCAACTTCTTCTTCAAGCTGAAATACAACAAGCTCTACGACCAGATGCTGGCCACTCCGCTACGCACGGTCGACATCGCCATCGGCGAGATCCTCTGGAACCAGCTGCGCAGCGGGATCTACGTCGCGGCTTTCCTGGTGATCATGCTCGCGATGGACCTGGTCCACTCCTGGTGGGCGATCCTGGTCGTCCCCGCAGCGCTGCTGATCGGCTCGGCATTCGGGGCCGTGGGCATGGCCCTGACGACCTACATGACCTCCTGGCAGGACTTCGAGAAGGTCACCCTCGCGATGATGCCGATGTTCCTGTTCAGCGCCACCTTCTTCCCGGTCACGGCCTACCCGGACTGGCTGCGCTGGATCGTGGAGGTCACGCCTCTCTACCGCGGCGTCGTGCTCTGCCGCGAGCTGACCCTCGGGGTGCCGTCGTGGGGGTCGCTGGTCTCGGTGGTCTACCTGCTGGCCTTCGGCGCGATCGGACTCGCGGTCGTGCGGCGCAGGCTCGACTCCCTACTCCTCACCTGAGGGGCAGCAACTCGCGTCTCATAGGCAGGATCTCCCTCGTAGCGGACCGGGTGGGCCGTCAGGATTGATCCATGACCTTTGACGCGATCACACCCGACACCAAGGACTGGACCTGGGTCCTCGACCGGCCCTGCCCGGAGTGTGGCTTCGTCGCCGGTGCCGTGACCGCCGACCAGCTTCCCGAGATCGTGCGCGACAACGCGACCTACTGGGAGATCTACCTGGCCGCCGACAACGCGCGGGAGCGACCGCGGCCGGGCGTGTGGTCGGCGCTGGAGTACGGAGCACACGTACGCGACGTCCACCGCGTCTTCGGCGAGCGGCTGCGGCAGATGCTGACCGAGGACGAGCCACGGTTCGCCAACTGGGACCAGGACGTGGCCGCCCGTGAGGGCGACTACGCCGGCCAGGACCCTGCCGTCGTGGCCGAGGAGCTGATGGACGCCGCGGACGCGGTGGCCACGATCTACGAGAAGGTCCCGCCGGACGCCTGGGGCCGTCGCGGGATCCGGTCCAACGGCGACGTGTTCAGCGTCGAGTCGCTGGGCCGCTACCACCTCCACGACGTCGTCCACCACCTGTGGGACGTGCGCTCGGCCGCCAAGCGGGCGACCGTCGCCGCCTACGACGCCAGCGTCGCGACGTACGTCGAGGGCACCTCGTTCTCCGAGGAGAACCGCTCGATCCTCGACCGGTTCCTGGCCGAGCTCGAGCCCGGCGACCACGTGCTCGAGATCGGCACCGGGCCGGGCCACGACGCCAAGGCCCTCGAAGCTGGGGGAGTGCGGGTGCGCCGCACCGACATCAGCGAGGGGTTCGTGGCCCACCTGCGGACGCAGGGGTACGCCGCTGCCTGCCTGGACCCGCTGACCGACGACCTGCGCGACCCGGTGCACCCCGACGTCCCCTATGCCGCGGTCTGGGCCTCGGCGACGCTGCTGCACGTGGCCCGCGACGACTTCGCGACCGTGTTGGGCCGGCTCGCCGAGGTCACCCGCCTCGGCGGTGCGCTGCACGTGTCGATGAAGCAGGGCGACGGCGAGGAGTGGACGAGCCGCGGCCACGTCGAGGCGCCGCGCCTCTTCGTCTACTGGCGAGAGCCCGCGCTGCGAGCGGCGCTGGACGAGGCCGGCTGGGACGTGGTCGAGGTCGGGCATGCCGACGGCCGGCTCGGCGACGTCTGGCTCGACGTGCTCGCCCGTCGGCGCGGCTGAGCTCGGCTGAGTAGCATTCGGGGCGATGAGACACACGGAGTTCTGGTCGCGGATGGACGATGCGCTCGGCGAGGGCTACTCGCGGGCGTGGGCACGCCAGTTCGTGATGGGTGACCTGGGCGGGCGCACCGCCCAGGAGGCGCTCGACGCGGGTGTGCCGCCGAAAGAGGTCTGGGCCGCGGTCTGGAAGGCCCTGGAGCTGCCGGCGCGTGAGCGGTGACGCTGGTGGCTCCGACCGCGGTGGCCGCGGTTCAGAAGCGCACCATCCTGACCCTGGTCGCCACCCAGGCGGTCGGAGCGATGGGGATCACCATCGGCATCGCGACCGCCTCCCTGCTGGCTCGCGACCTGTCCGGGTCGGAGTCGATGGCAGGTCTGTCCCAGACGACCCAGGTGCTGGGCGCGGCGGTGGCTGCGTACGTCCTGGGGCGGGTGATGGACGCCCGCGGGCGCCGCTTCGGGCTGCTGGCGGGCTACCTGCTCGGCGCTGCCGGCGGGCTGCTGGCGGTCCTGGCCGGCGTGGTCGGCTCGATGACGTTGCTGCTGGTCGGTGCGCTCCTGCTCGGCGCGACCACCGCGGCGAACAACGGCGCGCGCTACGCGGCCACCGACCTGGCCCCGGCGAGAAGCCGGGCGCGGGCACTCTCGGTCGTGGTCTGGGCGACCACCTTCGGAGCGGTGCTCGGCCCCAACCTGACCGGTGTGGCCGAGGTCTTCTCCGACGCAGTCGGGATCCCGGTGCTCACCGGGCCGTTCGCGGTCGGGTCGATCGGGATGCTGGCCGCCGCGCTGGTGGTCGGGGCCTTCCTGCGGCCTGACCCGCTGCTGGTCGCCCGGGAGTCCGCACCGGTCGTGGAGTCCGCACCGGTGGTCGAGTCCGCACCGGTGGTCGAGTCCGCACCGGTGGTCGAGTCCGCACCGGTGGTCGAGCCTGTCGAGACCACCAGCTGGCGCCGGGCGCTCGTCGCGATCCGGGACCGGCCCGCGCTCGCGGCGGCCGTGGTCGGACAGGCTGCGGCACACGCCACCATGGTGGCGGTGATGGTGATGACCCCGCTCCACATGGAGCACGGCGGGGCCGGGCTCGAGGTCATCGGGCTGGTGATCAGCGGGCACGTCCTGGGCATGTTCGCCTTCGCGCCGGTCGCCGGCTGGCTCGCCGACCGCGTCGGCCGGGCCGACGTGATGGCGCTCGGCGGCGGGGTGCTCCTGGTGGCCCTGGTCCTGTGCGCCGCGGCGCCGCAGGGGAGCTCGGGGCGGATCTTCGCCGGGCTCTTCCTCCTCGGTCTCGGCTGGTCGCTGGCCACGATCGCGGCCGCCACCTCCGTCGCCGACCACACCCCGCTCGAGGTCCGCGCCGACGTCCAGGGCAGCGCTGACCTGATCATGGGCGTCGCCGCGGCGGCCGCAGGGGCGGTCTCGGGCGTCGTCGTCGACGCGGCCGGATATCCGGCACTCGCGCTCGGCACGATCCTGCTGGTCGCGGTGCTGTTCGGGGCTGCGTACGTGGCCCGCCGGGCTGACCGCGCGGCCTGAGAGGCAGGCAGCGCGGGCAGGGCCGTCAGGCGGCCCTGCCCGCTGCCAGGGCCTCAGCCGAGGATCTTCTCCATCGTGTCGATCTCGGTCGACTGGGACTCGATGATGGTGCCGGCGAGATCGACGGCCGGCTTGAACTGGCCCTCGTCCTGCTGGGACTCGGACATCTCGACCGCACCCTCGTGGTGCTCGATCATCATCTCCAGCCACATGTCCTGGAACTCGGCGTCGGAAGCGCTCTCCAGGGCGTCCATGTCCTCGGCGGACATCATCCCGGGCATGTCTGCGTCCATGCCCTCCATCGAGTCGGACATGCTGCTCTCCTCGTCGCCGTGGCCCTCGTGGCCGCCGTTGACGTGGTCGCGCATCGTCGAGGGCACCTCCTCGCCCCACTCCTGGAGCCAGGAGGACATGGTCTCGATCTCGGGGCTCTGCGCTGCCCGGATCGCATCGGCCAGCTCCTGGACCTCGGGATCGAGCGTACGGTCCATGGTCAGATCGACCATCGCCATCGCCTGGGCGTGATGCTGGATCATGTCGGTCGCGAAGGCGACGTCGGCCTTGTTGTGCTCGGTCTCCGAGAGCTTCTGCGGGGCCTTGGCCTCCTCGCTGCCGCCGCAGCCGGACAGGGTCAGGAGCACGGCCAGGCCGGCCGCGGCCCAGGTCGCGCGAATGAGGGGACGTTGCGTACGCATCTGTTGTTTCTCCTTGTGATGTGCTGTTTCCGGGCCTTGTCGACCTACCTGCACTCGGGGGCGTCCCTGATCGCAGGTGGATCAGGGCGCGATCAGCACCTGATGACGGAGAACTCCCACTCCGGCGGTGGCCTGGTCGCCGGACGGCTGACGAAGAGCGCGGACCCGGCTGTGCGCGCGCGTCGGCGTGCCTGGGAGAACCACCAGGCAGGCGTACGCCGCCACAGCCCGCTCAGGAGCAGCGCGCCGGCAGCGAGCAGGAACGCCGCGCACAGCAGCATCGCGGTGTGCCCGTCGTCGCCGGGCTGTCCGGTGTGGCCGGCGTCGGATCCGTGGTCGGCATGGTCGAGGGCGTGGGTGTGGCCCACGTGCGCTGCGGGCAGGTGCAGCGTGGCGTGCTCGCCGTCGGTGCGGGTGCCGTGCAGACTCAGCGCATGCATGCCCAGCATGCCGGCAACCGTGACCAGCACCGCCGCCAGCAGGCTGGCGCGTGCGGCCGTCCGGGTCGTCCGCTGTCGTCGTGCCGTCCACACAACGCACACCCTAAGGAGTCGCGTGCGGTTGGACAAAGCGGGCGTGCGGGGCGGATATCGCTTGCGAGACTATACCCCCATGGGGTATGAATTGCCTGTAGGCAGACGAACGATCGAGCAAGGGAGCGACATGAAGTCGCAGGACGAGCACGTGCACGCCGGACATGAGCACTCGATGCACGAGGGTCATGGTGAGCACGCCGACCACTCGACGCACTCCGGGCACGGTGCCCATGGCGGCCACGGTGGGGGCGGCGTGAACGCGATGGCCGCCAGCGCGACGCTGCACTGCCTCACCGGGTGTGCGATCGGCGAGATCGCCGGCCTGATGATCGGCACCGCGATCGGCCTCGGCACGGGGTGGACGATCGTCTTGGCCGTCTCCTTGGCGTTCCTCTTCGGTTACGCGCTCTCGACCCTGCCACTGCTGAAGTCGGGGCTCGCCCTCGGTGCGGCGCTCAGTGTCGTGCTCGCGGCCGACACGCTGTCGATCGCGACCATGGAGCTGGTCGACAACCTGGTCATGGCGCTCATCCCCGGGGCCATGGAGGCCGGGCTGGTCAACGTCGTGTTCTGGGTCGGGATGATGATCGCGCTGACGGTCGCCTTCGTGGCCGCCTTCCCGGTCAACCGCTACCTGCTGCAGCGGGGCAAGGGGCACGCGCTGACGCACGAGTACCACGGCGCGGAGCCGGTTCAGCAGGGCTTCCGTCGCTACATCCCGGCGTTCTCGAGCGGTGCCCTGGCGGTGGCGATCTTCGCCTTCATGCTGGGTGGCCTCTCGGTCTCCGTCGCCGACGAGCTCGGCAGCGACCCGGCTCCCGCCGAGCATATGGAGATGCAGGGCCACTGAGGGTTCGGCGGCCCCGACACGCCCGAACAGGTGTTCACATCGAACGCTTGTTCGGGTTAGTGTGGTGGTAGGTGGAGCGTGGTTCGTGCTTTGCGAGGGGTCGTGAAACACCGTGCCGGAGGGTCCCGTTCAGAAACTGTCGGTGGTCCCGTCTAGCGTCTGCCTTGATGACGACGAAGACACGTGGACAAGCGGCAGGCAGGAGCAAGAAATCTGCTCCTCAGGAAGGAAAGAACATGGCGGCAGGTGATCGCGAGAAGGCATTGGATGCCGCTCTCGCCAACATCGAAAGGCAGTTCGGCAAGGGCTCGGTCATGCGGCTGGGCGACGAGACCCGGGCTCCCCTGGAGGTGATCCCGACCGGCTCGATCGCGCTCGACGTGGCGCTGGGCCTGGGTGGTCTGCCTCGCGGCCGGGTCGTGGAGATCTACGGTCCGGAGTCGTCGGGTAAGACGACGGTGGCCCTCCACTCGGTCGCCAGCGCGCAGCGCGCCGGTGGCATCGTGGCCTTCATCGACGCCGAGCACGCCCTCGACCCGGAATACGCGAAGAACCTCGGTGTCGACACCGACGCCCTGCTGGTCTCCCAGCCCGACTCCGGTGAGCAGGCCCTGGAGATCGCCGACATGCTGATCCGCTCGGGCGCGCTCGACCTGATCGTCATCGACTCCGTCGCGGCGCTGGTGCCGCGGGCCGAGATCGAGGGCGAGATGGGCGACAGCCACGTCGGTCTGCAGGCGCGACTGATGAGCCAGGCGCTGCGGAAGATGACCTCGGCCCTCAACAACTCCGGCACGACGGCGATCTTCATCAACCAGCTGCGCGAGAAGATCGGCGTGATGTTCGGCTCGCCCGAGACCACGACCGGTGGTCGCGCGCTGAAGTTCTACTCCTCGGTGCGACTCGACGTGCGCCGGATCGAGACGCTCAAGGACGGCACCGACATGGTCGGCAACCGCACCCGCGTCAAGGTCGTGAAGAACAAGGTGGCCCCGCCGTTCAAGCAGGCCGAGTTCGACATCATGTACGGGAAGGGCATCTCCCGCGAGGGCGGCCTGATCGACGTCGGTGTCGAGGCGGGCCTGGTCCGCAAGGCCGGCGCTTGGTACACCTACGAGGGCGACCAGCTCGGCCAGGGCAAGGAGAACTCCCGCAACTTCCTCAAGGACAACCCCGACCTGGCCAACGAGCTGGAGAAGCGGATCCTGGAGAAGCTCGGTGTCGTTCCGACCGTCGAGGCAGAGGCCGCGCCCGCGGCCGAGCCCGCTGGTGTCGAGGACTTCTAGGCCCCTGAGCGCCCGTGGCTTCGTCCAAGCGTGACCGCTCGTCCACCCAGGACCCCTGGGTGGACGAGCGACCCGCGCCCGACTGGCTGGGGGATGTCTCCCTGGGAGTCGAGGCCTGGGCCGGCACTCCGGTGGTTGAGCCGGACTCGCGAGGCGATGTCCCGAGCTTGTCGAGGGGAGCGAGCGAGTCCGTGTCGAAACCAACACGGTCGCGTACGCGCAAGCCTCGCCCCGCCGACCCGGCGGACCCCAAGAACGATCCCGAGCCCGACCACGAGGCGATCGCGCGCAAGATCCTCCTCGACGCCCTGACGGGCCAGGCGCGCAGCCGCAAGGAGCTCGCCGACAAGCTCGAGAAGAAGGAGGTCCCGCCGGCATTGGCGACGCGGTTGCTGGACCGCTTCGAAGAGGTCGGCCTGATCGACGACGAGGCCTTCGCCAAGGCCTGGATCGCCAGCCGCCAGCCCGGAAAAGGCCTGGCGCGCCGGGCGCTCGCCCAGGAGCTGCGCCGCAAGGGGATCGACGACGACGTGGCCCGTGAGGCGCTCGACGAGATCGACCCGGACGACGAGCGTGAGGCCGGCCGGCGGATGGTCCGGCGCAAGCTGCGCTCGCTGGAGCGCTTCGACGACCAGACCAAGACCCGGCGCCTGGTCGGGATGCTCGCCCGCAAGGGATACGGCGCCGGTGTGGCCTACGGCATCGTTCGCGAGGAGCTCGCCCTCGCCGATGAAGATGACGCCGGTGGTCTCATGTCAGAATCCGACCTGTGAGTGAGCAGCAAGAGCGCGAGATCCTGACCTACGAACTCTTCGGCACCGCGGTGCGCGAGATCGCGCAGAAGGTCGTCGACAGCGGCTACGAGCCCGACATCGTGCTCTCCATCGCCCGCGGTGGCCTGGCCCTCGGGATGGGCCTGGGCTACGCCCTCGACGTGAAGAACCTGTCCGCGGTCAACGTGGAGTTCTACACCGGCGTCAACGAGCGTCTCGACGTCCCGATCATGCTCCCGCCGACCCCGGCCGCGGTCGACCTGACCGGCATGAAGGTGCTCATCGCCGACGACGTCGCCGACACCGGCAAGACCCTGGAGATCGTGCACGACTTCTGCGAGGGCCACGTGGCCGAGGCGCGCACCGCGGTGATCTTCGAGAAGCCGTGGACGGTGATCAACGCCGACTACGTCTACAAGAAGACCGACCGCTGGATCGATTTCCCCTGGTCCTCCCAGCCGCCGCTGGTCGACCGCCGTGGCGGTCAGGCCCACTGACCCCTCGGCGCTAGCCTGAGGTCATGTTCACACCGGTCGCCGTCCACACCGGGACACAACGTCTCGGCGGGGTGACGCGCCCGGGGGAGAGCTGGGCCTCGGCGGCGACGAGGATCGCCGGGCGGCCTGCGTACGCCGTGGACCTCTCGGGCGAGGTGAAGGAGTTCTCCTCCGACCCGATGCCTGTGGTCGCGCTGCGACCGATGACCCGCGGGGACCTTCCGCACCTGATCCGCTGGCTCAACGCCGAGCACGTGCACCGGTGGTACGCCGTCGACGGCGAGCCCACACCCGAGTGGGTGACGGAGAACTACGGGCCCGACATCGATGGCAAGACACCCGTGACCTTCTGGGTCATCGAGGTCAACGGGCGCTCGGTCGGCTTCTGCCAGGACTACCGGATCAGCGACGAGCCCGACTACGCCCTGCTCACGCCCGACCCGGACGCGATCGGCTTCGACTACGCGATCGGGGAGCCGGCCTTCGTCGGCCGCGGGATCGGGCCGCGGATGGCCTGGGTCTGGCTCACCTCGGTCCCGCGCCGCTATCCCGGCGCGACCGCCTGCTTCGCCGCCCCCGACCACCGCAACGCCGCCTCGCTGCGGATGCTCGACAAGGTGGGATTCGAGCAGGGCACCTGGTTCGACGAGATCCAGCCCGACGGTTCGACGACCACGATGGTCGGCTGCTCGCTCGATCTGCGACGCGTTCTCGGCTGACCTGCTCCGCTGACCCCGGTCGCGGGCCTATCGTCGGGTCATGAGCCTCCTCGACGAGCTGCGGCTGCCCGCCGGACCGGTGGACCTGCGGAAGTACGACACCAACTCCGCGCCCGGCGTCGGCGCCGACAAGGAGACCGGCAAGCAGGTGCTCGCCGAGCTCGGCCCGACCCTGATCGAGCTGCAGACCAAGCTGTTCGCTTCCAAGGAGAGTGACACCCCGAGGCGGGTGCTGCTCGTCCTGCAGGGGATGGACACCTCCGGCAAGGGCGGGGTGCTGAAGCACACCGTCGGGTTGGTCGACCCGGTCGGCGTGAAGATCACCAGCTTCAAGGCGCCGACCGAGGAGGAGCGGGCCCAGGACTTCCTGTGGCGGATCGAGAAGGCGGTGCCCGGGCTCGGCTACCTCGGTGTCTTCGACCGCTCGCACTACGAGGACGTGCTGATCGGACGTGTCCGCGATCTCGCCGTTCCGGAGGAGATCGAGCGGCGCTACGCCGCGATCAACGACTTCGAGAAGCGGCTGGCCGACGACGGCACCGTCGTCCTCAAGTGCATGCTGCACATCTCTCCCAAGGAGCAGAAGAAGCGACTGCTGGCGCGGCTCGAGGACCGGACGAAGCACTGGAAGTATAGTCCCGGCGACGTCGACGAGCGCCAGCTGTGGGAGAGCTACCAGGAGGCGTACGAGATTGCGCTGGAGCGCACCAACACCGAGTACGCTCCGTGGTACCTCGTGCCGAGCGACAAGAAGTGGTATCGCAACCTGGCCGTCGGCGAGCTGCTCCTGGAGACCCTGGACCGACTCGATCTCGACTGGCCCGCGCCCCGCTTCGACGTCGCCGAGGAGAAGAGACGACTGGAAGAGGACACCATCTCGTGACTTTGGAGACGGTGCGGGTGACTCGGTATGTCACCCCGCTCCGGGAGGGCGGCAGCCTGCCCGGGATCGTGGAGGCCGATGACCTCGGCACCTATGTCTGCAAGTTTCGCGGCGCCGGGCAGGGGCTGCGGGTGCTGGTCGCGGAGGTGATCGTCACCGGCCTGTGCCGAGCGCTCGACATCCCGACACCGGACCAGGTCGTGCTCGACCTCGACCCCGAGATCGCGCGCTACGAGGCAGACGAGGAGGTCCAGGACCTCCTCAACGTGAGCGCCGGCCTCAACCTCGGCATCGACTTCCTGGCGGGTGCGTTCGGCTACGACGCCGCCTACTCGCCCGAGCCGGCGCTGGCCGGGCGGATCCTGTGGCTGGATGCGCTGATCGCCAACGTCGACCGCTCCTGGCGCAACCCCAACATGCTGCTGTGGAACGGTGCCCTCTACGTGATCGACCACGGCGCCTCGCTCTACTTCCACCACGTCTGGCCCGGTGGCGGGGGAGACCCGGCGCGCTATGCGGCCCAGCCCTACGACACCTCCGAGCACATCCTGCGGGCCTTCGCCGGCGAGGCGCTCGCCCAGAACGACGATCTCGCCACGCGGCTCGATGACGCGGTGCTGGAGAAGGTGCTCGCCGACGTACCCGACGAGTGGCTCGAGCCCGTCCCCGGCCATGAGACCCCGGAGTCGCTGCGCGAACGCTACGTCGCGTTCCTGCGTGCCCGCCTCGACGGCGGGCGCCCGTGGCTGCCCGTGGCCGAGCCCGCTCAGGAGGCGTGATGGACGCCTACCAGTACGTCGTGCTCCGCTGCGTACCCCGGCCCGAGCGCGAGGAGTTCGTCAACGTCGGCGTCGTCCTCTACTGCCCCGAGCAGAAGTTCCTCGCCGCCCGGTGGACGCTCGACGAGCAGCGCCTCGCCACCTTCGCCCCGCGCCTCGACCTCTCCCTCGTCCGGGCCGCCCTGGAGTCGGTCGACCTGATCTGTGCCGGCGCGGCTCACGCCGGCTTCGGCGCGGGCGTCCGGGCAACGGCGTACGGCAACCGGGCGCTCTCGGACAACGAGTCGGCCCGCTTCGGCCTCCTCAAGGCCCCGAAGAGCACCGTCCTGCAACCCGGCCCCGTCCACGGCGGCGTGACCACCGACGCCGCTGCCGAGCTCGACCGCATCTTCGCCCACCAGATCGCCTGACCGTCGCCGAGTCGGCCCGTCTTGACCGAAAACCCCGCCGAGTTGGCCCGTCTTGACCGAAAACCCCGCCGAGTCGCTTGCCGAGGTGAGCGGGCACGAGGTCCTCGACTCCCTCACCCTCACCGGCGGCCTGATCGTGCTGTGCGGGAC